>CBFGLP010000375.1:0-5429 GCA_965649595.1 uncultured Myxococcales bacterium
GTTCGAGCCGAACGACGCGACCACCTGGCTCAAGGTCAAGGGCATGCTCGACAGCTACCTCTATGGCCTCTGGGAGCAGGGCGCTCTGCAGGGCAGCAAGCCCGACGACGCCTTCTACGTCCAGGTCGGCCTCGGCAAGACGATGAGCGCCCAGGACGTGCTCGAGGGCCGAATGATCGTCCAAATCGGCATCGCCGCCGTGCGTCCGGCCGAGTTCGTCGTCTTGCGTTTCTCCCACAAGTTGGCCACGGGCTGAGCCCAAAGCCTAAGAGCACCCTAGCCCGCCGCTAACCGAAAGCGAATACCCATGGCAGTCAGCAAGGAAACCATCAAGACCGATTACCCGCTCCCCGTATACAACTACCGCGTCGAGATCGGTGGGGAAGCGGTCGCATTCTCGGAGGTCTCCGGCCTCAGCATTGGCTACGAGACCACCACCTACAAGGAGAGCCCGACCGGATCCGGCTCGGCCGGTCCGCGGGTCATGTACATGCCCGCGCAGGCGACCCAGCCGACGATCACGCTCAAGAAGGGCCTCGTCAAGGCGGTCAGTATCAAGGTCCTCTACGACTGGATCAAGACCGTCCAGATCAACCAGATCGAGAAGAAGGACGTGTTCGTGCGCCTGTGCGACGAGAAGGGCGAGCCGGTCATCTCGTGGAAGGTCAACAACGCGTTCCCGACCAAGCTCGACGCTCCCAGCTTCAGCGCGACCTCGAACGACGCCGCGATCGAGAGCATGGAGCTCAAGGCTGACTTCATCTCGCTCGAAGAGGCCTGATAACGATGCCCCACTCCAAGGATGTTCAGCGCGCCAGCTATCCGCTGCCGGCCTACAACTTTCGCGTGACCATCGACGGGCAGTCGATGAGCTTTGCCAAGGTCTCGGGCCTGCAGCGGGAACACCAAACGCTGACTCATCGGGACGGGCTGAGCTTCCTCGAGGGCGAGCGGATCATCAAGTACCACCTCGACAAGTACATAACGATCACGCTCGAGCGCGGCACCATGATCGGCGCCCGCTTCCTGCACGAGTGGCTCGAGGAGCAAGACAAGCGCTCGATGGAGATCAGCCTCTGCGACGAGCGGGGCACGCCAGTGCTGGCCTGGCGAATCGCCAAGGCGCTTGCCACCAAATTGTCGGCGTCGGCGCTCAGCGCCGCGACCAACGAAGTAGCGATCGAGACCCTAGAGGTCAAGGCGGCGGGGATCTCCGTCGTCGACCTCGAATGAGGACAGACCATGGCCGACATTCCATCGCTCCCCGCCCCGCTCAGCGACCTCATCGGGGATCCGCCGCTGGCGTTCCGCTTCGCGGTGATATTCCTGATCGGCGGGCTCGTGCCGAATCCGCTCGACATTCGCTTCCAGAAGGTCTCCGGCCTCTCGGCCAAGATCCAAACTCAGGACTTGGTCGAAGGCGGTGAGAATCGCTACACGCACCGGCTGCCCACGCGGGTCGGCTACGGCAACCTGGTGCTCCAGCGTGGATTCGTGATCGGCTCGCCGCTCAACATCGAGTTCAACGTGGCGATGAGCGACTTCGCGTTCCTGCCGAGCAACGTGATCGTCACCTTGCTCAGCGCGAGCGGCATCCCGCTGTCGGCGTGGCTGTTCCTCAAGGCCTATCCGGTCAGTTGGTCGACCGCTGAGCTGTCGGCCGACTCGGAGCAGGTCGTGATCGACACGATGGAGCTCGCCTACACACGAATGCAGGCGTTGAGGGTCTGAGCGTGACGATCGAGATCAAGCAGCTGGTGTTGCGGGCGGTCGTCGACACCTCGCGTGAGGCGGTCGGTCACCCACGAACGTCGGGCAGCGGGTCCGAGCCACAACCGAGCCCGCTCGAGCGCAGCGTGGGCTTGGACAAGGTCGACCTGGACGCGCTGCGTAACGCGTGTCTGCGAGAGATCAGGCGAGAGATCCGCAAGACACGAGAGCGGTGACTGGAGGAAGTTCAATGGCATTCGACCTCTTCAAGCTCGAGAAGCTGAAAATCGCGGCCTTCACCGACATCAAGCGATCGGAGAAGGTCCAGAGCACCACGCTCAAGGCCAGCGAGATGGAGGTGATGTACAATCCCTCGACGCTGACGAGCTCGTACACGAGCTCGTTTCGGGCGCCACGGGGCACTGGCGCGGCCGCTCCGCTCAAGTCACCATGGCTCAAGAGTCACGGCAAGCGTTTGTCGATCACGCTCGTGTTCGACGGCACCAACGTGAGCAGCTACGGCTACGAGTTGCTGTTTGGCAACGTGCGCAGCGTGGCCGACTGGATCAAGGGCTTCCTCGAGCTCTGCTACGACATCCAGGGCAAGACCCACGAGCCTACGTATCTGCGCTTGACCTGGGGGAGCGGGGTGTTGGGCCCCGATGGATTCGAATGCCGGTTGGCGAGCGCCAATATCTCCTATAGCGCGTTCGATCGCGACGGATCTCCGCTGCACGCCAGCGTCGCCGCCGAATTCGTCGAGGCGCTCGATCCCGAGAAGGAATACAACCGGCTGCAGCTCAGCTCACCCGACCTGTCGCACCAGCGGGTGGTCCGCGCGGGCGACACGCTGCCGCAACTGTGCCGCGAGATCTACGGCACGCCGGACCACTATCTGCGCGTGGCCGAAGTCAACCAGCTCGACGACTTTCGGCGGCTGCAGCCCGGAACCAAGCTGATCTTCCCGCCCTACGATCGGCGAGGTCGAGCCTGATATGGCGATCGCGATCCCGACCATTGCGAGCGAGGGCAACGTTCTCGATCCGACGATCGAGATCGTGCTGATCGAGATCCGCAAGGAGCTCGATCGAATCCCCGAGGCTCGCCTGATCCTCGCCGACGGCTCGGCGGCGGAGCGCGACTTCGTGACCAGCAACGGGCCCTTCTTCGAGCCCGGCAAGCCGATCACGATCGACCTGCGGGTCGGCGACGAGCCCGATGTCCGGGTATTCGAGGGCCTCGTGGTTCGCCACGCCGTCGAGGCCAGCGAGAGCGGCACTCAGCTGCACATCGAGCTCAAGGATCTCGCGCTCAAGCTCACTCGCCAGCGCAAGAGCGCGGTCTATCGCGAGCAATCCGACGACGAGGTCATGCGCAAGCTGATCGAGGGCGCCGGGCTGACCGTCGACAAGCTCGATCCGACGATTGGTAAGCACGCGGAGCTGGTCCAGTTCTACGCCAGCGATTGGGACTTTCTGGTCGCGCGGGCCGACATCAACGGTCGCGTCGTGGTCGTCGACAACGCGGTGGTGTCGGTTCGGCCAATGACGGAGGAGGAGGAGCCGGTCGTCCGGCTCGAGTGGGGCCTCGACACGATTCACGAGTTCGAGCTCGAGGTCGACGCAGGCACGCAGTGGGCCAAGCTCGAGGGCACCGCGTGGGACCTGCAGCAACAAGCCCCGGTCACGCCCGTCGAGGCCGAGGCGGTCGAGCCGAGCGCTGGCAACCTCGACCCGGCCAAGCTGGCCGAGGCGCTCGGCGGCGAGATCTACACGCTGACTGTGCCGAGCACGCTGACGAGCGACGAGCTGCAGGAGTGGGCCAACGCTCGGCTCGCACGCAGCCGGCTCGCGCTGCTGCGCGGACACCTAGTCATTGACGGGCGCAGCGATATCCTGCCCTTCAATCGGGTCGAGCTCGCCGGCGTCGGCGAGCGCTTCAATGGCAAGGTGTTGGTCTCCGCGGTGATCCATCGGCTCAACGAGGATGCCTGGCAGACCGAGCTGCAATTCGGGCTCTCGCCGCAATGGTTCGCACGCACGCCCGAGATCGCCGACGCACCGGCCGGCGGCTTGCTCCCGCCCGTCACCGGCCTGCAGATCGGTGTGGTCGATGCATTCGAGGCCGACCCGACCGACGAAAAGCGCATCAAAGTTCGCCTGCCCGCGCTACCCGACGACCAGGGGGCGGTCTGGGCTCGGCTCGCTCGCCCGGACGCGGGTAAGCAGCGTGGCTTCACGTTCTGGCCCGAGCCCGGCGACGAGGTCGTGGTCGGATTCCTCGCCGACGATCCGCGCCAGGCGATCGTGCTCGGGGCCCTGCACGGCTCGACCAACGCGCCGCCCGACATCGCCGCGGCGCCGAGCGAGAAAAACCCGGCCCGGGCGATCGTCAGCCGCTCGGGAGTCATGGTCGCATTCGACGATGAAAAGGCCGCGCTGACGATTGCGACCCCCAAGAAGAACACCATAGTCATCGACGACGACGCCGAGTCGATCAGCATCAGCGATCAGCACGGCAACGTGATCACCATGGACTCGAAGGGCATCAAGCTCGAGAGCGGGGGTGATCTCGCGATCGACGTCAAAGGCAAGGTCGAGATCAAGGGTAAATCCTTCGATCTCAAGTGAACTCACGGAAATCCCATGCTCAAGATCAAGCTCGAACTCGACATCGACGACACCAACCTGCTCCTCGAGGGCCTCGGGCAGCTGCCCTACATTCGCGTCTACAAGCTGGTGCAATACGTCCAGGAGCAGGGCCGCGCCCAGATCACTGCCAGCCAGCTCGGCCCGAACGGCGCGGATAGGAGCGTCGACGATGAGTGAAGCGATCGAGCCGAGCTCGTTCCTCGGCACGGGGTGGAGCTTTCCGCCCAGCTTCTCCAGCGGCGGGGCCGAGGTCGCGCTGGTCTCGGGTGTCGAGGACATTCATCAGTCGCTGATGATCTTGCTGGCTACGCAGCAAGGCGAGCGGCCGATGCAAGAGACGTTCGGCTGCAACCTCGACGAAGCGCTGTTCGAGAGCATCGATCAGAACCTGATCAATCGAATCAACAGCCTGATCACCAACGCGATCCTCTATCATGAGCCGCGGATCAAGATAAGCCAAATCGAGGTGAGCCGGAGCAAGACCGAGGACTCGCTCGTGCTCATTCAGCTCAGCTACGTCGTGCTCGCGACCAACTCTCGCTACAACATGGTCTTTCCGTTTTACCTCAACGAAGCGATCGCGCCGGGCGTCTGATTCGGTCGAGCTTCGCCGACTCCGGTTGAATCATGGCTGACTACGTGCTCATCGACGGCGACCAGGCAATCTATCAGCCAACCTTCGGGGCGGCGACGGTGGTCGTGCAGCCTGGTAAGCTCGTCGGCAGCGGTCCAGCCGCGCTCGGCGGAAAGCCGGTCTGTGTCGAGGGCGACGAGAAGAGCGCCAAGGTCGAGAACTGTCCCTATGTCGCACCGCCCTTCGTGGGTGGAACCGGCACGCTCGAGATCGTCTCGTTGGCCGGCGATCAGATCGCCAGCAAGACCAAGACTGGCTCGACCAAGACGCTGCTGGTCGGCAGCAGCTTTACCGCCAAGTTCACCGTCCAGGTCAAGGGTACCGATCCGAGCAGTGGCTCCCCAGATCCTCTGAGCGAGTACCCAGGCGGCAGCGGCAGCTTCGTCACCACCAACACCAAATTTCGTGGAGTCTGAACCTTGAACAAGCACTCC
>CBFGLP010000376.1:0-2273 GCA_965649595.1 uncultured Myxococcales bacterium
GCGATTTCGGCTGCCTCCTGGGCGCTGGGGAGCGGGTTGTCGCCCATGTCGGCCGGGGCCACGTCGAACTTGGTCCCCTCGTCTGGGTCGGACTCGGAGCTGTCTTCGCTCTCGCTGGTCGAGTCGCCGTCGCCATCGCCGGTGGTCGAGTCGCCGTCACCGCTGCTCGATTCGTCCGACTCGCCCGACTCGTTCATGCCCGTGGTCGTGGTGTCGCCGATGTCGTCGGCCGCAGTGGTCGGACCATCATCTGGATCCGATCCGCAGCCCGCGAGCAGCAAGCCGACACAGAGCGTGAAGCGAGCGGTGGCCGTCGTGTCCATGCTCGTGAACGATCCCACGCGTTCGGGCGCCGGCGCCAGTGTCGAGGTGTGGGGCCGGCTCCCCCTGCGAGCCCGAGCGCCGATCCGCGCGGCCGATCGATTGCACCGCTCGCGATCGCGCTCGATACTGAGGCGATGCCCTCCGCTCGGTGGCTCTCGTCGCTCGCGCTGCTGCTCTCGACCTTCGCGTGCACGCGCGCCCCCGAGGTCCGCGAGCCCGAGCCCGCCGAACCGACCAAGCCCGGGCCCAGCCTGGCTGCCCAGCCGAGCAATCAGCACGTGTTCAGCTACGGCGACCAGTCGATCTACGTCTACGCCGATCCCTCGCTGCGCGGCGAGGTCCAGCGGGTGTTCGCGGTGCTCGACGCGATGGCGGCGGAGTCGTTCGAGATCCGCGACGGCTCGCTGTTGCCGATCGGCTGGACGACCCTGCGCTTCGAGGTCGGGACCGATCGCATCACCTTGCTCGAGCCCGACTACGACGGCGACCCCGAGGCCGCCTGGCGACCCGACATCTCGGTCTCGCTCTCGACCTTGGCCCGGCAGCGGGCGGTGCTCGATCTGATCGACGTCGAGGGCGAGGCGATCAACTTCGACCAGCACGTGCTCTTGGTCGTCGGCGCGCTCGAGCGCGACGACGTGTTCATGATGCGGGTCGACAGCCCCGGCGGCCGCATGACCGGCTGGCGGCTGGTCCCGCACGATGGGATCGGCGAGGACGACGAGGTCGACTCGATCCCCGTGCACGCGATCTTGCGCGCACGCCCGGCCCTGCTCGACGCGATGCTGCTGCCCGCCGGGTACATGGCGGTGTACGTCGGCGACCGGATCACGCAGGTGATCGACGAGCACGACGTGGTCGTATGGGACGCGGCCGTCGAGGGCGTGCCCGAGGGGTTGGGTGGGAGCGAGGATTTTGAGCGTTCGGGCACCAAAGCGGGGGATCCGGGCCTGCTCGAGCCACTTGGAGATTGAGTGCGGGCGGCGATGACCAGTCGAGCTGGGTCGACATGGTCGAGACCTACGACGAGCTCAACTCGCCCTACACCTACTCGGACATGAGCGGCGGACAGATCAGCAACGTGACTTGCAACCCGCCGGAGGGCTGAGGCGGCTCGGTCGGTGCCAACCTGGGCCAGGTCTTTCTCGCCCAGGCCGGAAGCGTTACACCTCCGCCCCGTGGTCCGCCTCAGCGTCAACGTCAACAAGGTAGCGACCCTCCGCAACTCGCGGGGCGGCGAGGTCCCGAGCGTGCTCGAGGCCGTCGACGTCTGCCTGGCAGCCGGCGTCACCGGCATCACCGTGCACCCGCGCAGCGACGAGCGGCACATCACCGCCCGCGACGTCGAGGAGGTCGCGGCCAAGCTCGCGCCCTCGCGCGAGCGCGTCGAGTTCAACATCGAGGGCGACCCGCGACCGGATCTGATGGACCAGGTCATTCGCCTGCGCCCGCACCAGTGCACGCTCGTGCCGGTGCACCCCGGCGAGATCACCAGCGAGGCCGGCTGGGCGCCCGACAGCGACGAGGCGCTGCTGCGGCCGACGATCGAGCGGCTCAAGGCGGCGGGGGTGCGGGTCAGCCTGTTCGTCGAGGCCGACGCGGCGCCGATCGAGTGGGCCGCCCACCTCGGCGCGGATCGGGTCGAGCTCTATACGGAGCCCTACGCGCGGGCTTTCGAGCGGGGCGAGGCCGAGGCGAGCTTTTCCCGCTACGTCGCGGCGGCCGAGCGGGCGCACGCGCTCGGGCTGGGCATCAACGCGGGCCACGACCTCGATCTGCACAACCTCGGGCTCTTCTCCAAGTTGCCGCACCTCGACGAGGTGTCGATCGGGCACGCGTTGATCTCTCGAGCGCTCTTCGTCGGGCTCTCGACGGTGTGTCGCGAATATCTGGAGCTGCTCGAGCGCTCGGCGAGCTAATTCAGCGCCCGTGGGGCTGACGAAGACAAA
>CBFGLP010000377.1:0-9917 GCA_965649595.1 uncultured Myxococcales bacterium
TGGCAGGCCGGGAACCGGAACAGCTCGTCAGCGACCGCGAGGCCGTTGCCGCCAGCCGCCCACTTGCCGCCCGAGTCGGCCAGGTGCGGGAAGGTGTAGGGGTTGGCCCCGGTGTGCCCGATGTCCCAGCGGAACAAGCGACCGGCCGGATCCGCGACGTAGGCCTCCTGCATCTCGCCCCAAAAGCGCGACAGGCAGTGAGTCGAGACCGCCGCGTCGGTGATCATCGCGAAGTCGTCGGGCACGTCGTAGTAGAGCTGATCGGGCGGCGCCTGCATGAACGCCGTGTCGTGGTAGGTCTGACCAGTCATCGCGTCGACCAGCCAGACCGTGCGGCCGCGGTGGACCGGACCTTGGTTGTGACGGTAGCCGCTGCCGAACACGAAGAACGCGTAGGGCTCGACGCTCATGTCGTCGCCCGGGACCATGTAGGTCAGGGTTGGCCGGGCCCAGGTCTCGCCGAGCCCATCCTCGAAGTCGTCAGCGATCGCCGAGGTCTCGGTCGTCCACAGCAGATCGACGGGGTTGTCGCTCTGCATCCTGCCGAGGTGCGAGACGTCGAGCACGACCAGCTCGCGACCGCCCGCGCCGAAGCCGAACGCCGCCAGCTGACGCCACTTCTTGGCCGTGTGGTCGTATGCCCAGCCGACGTTGGCCGTCGCCGCGACGCCGTAGACGTGCTCGTCGAGGTTGGTCGACTGACCGAAGTTGGCCGTGCCGTTGACCGCGAGGCTGCGCGCGTGGTTGATGAGATCCAGCGGCAGGAACGCGAAGATCTCGTTGCCGCTGTCGTAGTGGAACGCGTGCATCAAGCCGAGGTCGTCGCCGACCAGCACGGCCTCGGTGTTGTCGTAGTGCTTGTCGAACCCGCCGCCGGACACGAGCTCCCACGCCGAGCTCGAGAACGCCTTGAGCGTCGCCGGCACGTCGTTGAGCTGCGGGTTGCGCCGGCCCGCGCAGTGCGGGTCACGAATGCCGACCGAGGGCTTGAAGTTCTCGTTCGACTTGGCGATCCGCCGGACCAGCACTGGCGACGAGTTCGGCACGCCCGGCAGCTTCCAGCCGTCGGGCATGTTCTTGCCGAGCAAGAACTCGGCGAGCGCCTGGACCTCGGCGTTCTCGTTGCCGAGCGTCAGCGGCTTGCTGAGCTTGCCTTGGCTGCTGAGCTGCTTGACCAAGCTGGAGAACTGCGGGGTCGCGTTGCCGTTGTCGTCGGCGATCCTGAACACCTGCTTGTTCGCGTCGTGCGTGTAGATGCGGCGGGTGTTCCACGCCCGCATCTGCAGGCACTCGCCGGCATCCCACACGCGGCCGAGCGGGCAGGGTCCGAAGGTCTCTTGCTCCTCGGTCTCGAGCGGGAGCAGCTCGACGTTCTTGCAGTACTCGGCCAGCTCGCCGGGGTTGTCGGGGTCCTCGTGATCGCAGGGCTCGCGGGTCACGTGGCCCTTGAACCCGGACGTGTCCGTGTAGGTAGCGAGCGTGGTCTGGACGGCCTGGATCGGATCGTTGTCGTTTTGCTGCGGCATGAACTCGCTGGTCGTCATGCCGGGGCCGCCAGGCACCTCGTTCTTGATCTCACCCGCGATGATCTGCACGAGCGCCTTGGCTAGCGTCGCGCTGTCGTTGGCCACGTAGGCGCAGCCGTCAGTCGGGTCGTTCTCGTCGAAGCAGGTGTCCCAGTCGTACTCGTCGTTGGCGTAGCTGCACGGGTTGTTGGTGTTGGCCGAGCCCGCCGCCGCGCAGGCCATGTTCTGAAGGCGGCTCCAAGCGACCGCGTCGTTCTCGAACCCCTGCGCGAAGCCGACCACGTAGCCGCGCACGCCCAGCTTGCGACGGATCTTGCTCATCCGCGAGTAGAGCTCGCTGCCGCCCTCGGTCTCCCAAGGCGAGGGCTGACCGTCGGTGATGTACACGACCGCGGTCGGACGGCAGAGGTCTGCGTCGCCGACCGACTGCACGAAGGCCAGGTAGGACGCGACCGACGAGTGCTCGAAGACGGCGTTGGACTTCTTGAACGGAGCCTTGGGGGTGATCTGCTGGTTGGCGCCGACCGTGACGTAGGTGTCGACGTCGCCGACCGCGGCGCGCCAGGGCGTGCCGCCGCTGGCATCGATACCACCGGCGTACATGTCCGAGACCAGACCGTCGAAGGTCAACGTCGCGTCGGCTTGCGTCAGCGGGCCCTTCTGGGCCGCCGGGATCGAGCCATCGGCGAGCACGGCCTCGGAGTAGAAGGGCGACCAGAGCGAGGCCGCGACGGTGTCACGCCTGGCGACGCCGGACTGATACCAGTTGTCGTAGCCGGTGTAGCAGGTGCCGTCGTCGTAGCACTCCTTCTCGTTGCTGGAGTACGACCCGGTCAACCAGTCGTACGAGTAGCCGGGGAAGCCGTCGACGTAGGGCCAGTAGTAGAAGTCGCGCCCGCAGATGTTGTTGTTCTTGGTCGCAACCGTCGTGCCCCAGTCACCGCGCGAGGCCTGGACAATCGCCGACTGCAGGGGATCGGCGCAGCTGAGGTTGAAGCGGCGGCCGAGGTAGCGGGGGAACCACTGGACCCGGCGGTTGCGGTTGTTGGCCGCGTTGGTGTAGCCAGCGTTGCTCGACTTGGCCTTGTAGAGCGGCAACTCGGGCAGCTCGTCGTTCGAGCCGTTGGGCATGTTGAAGCTGCCGAGCTCGTCGTGGCGCAGGTAGGGGAAGGGCCGGTTGTCACCGCACAGGGTCCAGATGCCGTTCGTCCCGAACGGGTTGGCGATGTTGGTCCACACCCACTGCCAGGTCCAGTTCCAGCCGTTCCACACGTAGCCCGACGAGGGCGTGCTGCTGCGGGTGACCCACGCGAAGCGGTAGTTCTGCCCGCTGTTGTTATAGTTGTTGCAGCGGCCGGGGATCTGCGCGTCGCTGGTCGGCGCGTTGACGTGGCCGAAGCTCATCAGCGCGAAGCTGGCCTGATCGCCGGCCTCCTGGACGACCTCGCGGATCGCCTTGCGGGCAGCGTAGATGCGGCTGTGACCGGCGCCGGGCTGCTCGCACTGCTCCCACTTGCACGACTCGTCGGGCAGGCTCGGCTTCCAGGTCATCGAGCCCGAGGTGTCGACCACGAACAGGATGCGCGGCCGGAACTGCGCGTAGCTCTGCGTGCGCAGCACGAAGAAGGGATCGAGGCGGGCCTGGCTCTCGCGCATCGAGCCGAACAGCCCGAGCAGGAGCACGGCCACGCTGATCCACTTGAGCCAGGGGCTGACTGAGCCAGCGCTATGGAGACGGTGACGCTGTGCGTTCATGGTGCGCCTCGCAAAGTCAATCCTCGGTGTAGCCGAGGTAGTTCTCTTTGCAGACCTCGGCGATCGCGTTGTCGTTGTTGTGACCCGCTCCGTAGCCGGTGTCGGGCGTGGCCATCGACCAGGCCTGGGCGGTGACCGGCGGACCGAGCACGAACTCCTGCTCGACCGCGATCGTGGTGTTGCGGATCGTCGCCATCGCGGTGAGCACGACCCGACCGTCGCCGTCGTTGGTCCAGGTGCCGCCAGCGTCCTTGTCGAGCGCGTCGGAGCTGTTGTTGCGGACCCACAGGCTGACCCGCGCCTCGGGATCACCCTCGGCGATCAGGTCGCGCAGCGGGATGTTGGCCCAGTCGACCAGCGCGCCTTCAGAGTCGGGCAGCCGCACGACCGCGCCCTGACGCATGCACGGTCGCCCGGCGCAGTCGGACTTGCCGGTCACGTAGCGGTTGCGCTGACCGGTCGCGGGGACCGAGGGATCGCCACCACCACCGGGGATGCAGTCCTCGAACGCCGAGCTGCACACGCTCGGATCACCGGGCGGGTTGTAGCCGAGCAGCGCCGTGTCGAGGACCGCGTCCTTGTCCTCTTGCGTCAGGATCGAGAGGCGATACTGCGCCGCGCCGAGCTCGATCGTCGCCTGGGCGGCCAGCAGCGCCCGCTCGCGCGCGACCAGGGCGTTGGCCTGCGTGACCTCGCGGTTGGACGAGCGCACGACCAGCACGGCGACGGTCAGCAGCGAGACGGTCAGCAGCATCACGCTGACCATCGTCGCGCCCCGCTGACCTGCTCGACGCCTGGCCGCCCGGATTGACAGCGCTTGGTGTTGCACGTTCATCGGATGTCCGGATCGCGCCAGTGCGCGTTGTGGGGGGTGAAGCGCTCGGTCATGGTTCGATACTCGCGGTTGCCCACGATCGACTCCATCGTCGGTCGATCTTCGATCGCAACCAGCTGGGTGAAGAACGCGTCGGTCTGCGAGTCGGCACCGCCGGCGACCGTGTCGGGCTTGGCGACCAGCGTCACGCGGACGACCTGCGGGCTGAGCCGAAAGCCCGGCGCCGGGTTGGTCTCCGAGGGCGGTCCGAGCGAGGCCCAGAGCTGCTTGCGGGTCTCGCCGGTGCCCCAGAACACGCAGTCCGGCGCCCAGCTCTCGCTGGCCGCGTTGCCGACCCACTCGTCGTTGCCGCGGTCGTCGTCGTCGTCGCGCTCGTCGACGCGACGGTTGGCTTGGTTGGCGAGCGGCCCGCTGCTCGGCCCGAGCTCCTCGAAGCCCACGTCGGGGACCGGGAAGCTCTTCGCGGCCAGCTCGGGCGTGTCGGGGGCCCAGCCGTCGCAGCCGACCGCGACCTGCATGTCCTCGATCATCGGCCCGATCGCGACCCGCGGCGGCTGGACGCCTGCGTCGGGCAGGTAGAGGGTCGGCATCCGACACACGCCGCCCGTGCAGCCGGGGTACTCGTCGCTGATCGCCGCGGTCGGATCGCCGTCGCGCCAGCCGATGATGTCCGAGCGGACCAGCATCGGCCGCGAGGGCACGGTGTAGTCGATCTCGTAGCGGCTCCAGCGAGCCCGACCGAGCGGGATCAGCTCGAGCCGACCGCCAGCGAGATCGTTGGGCGCCCAGTCGTCGTCGCTCTCGTTGGGCACCTCGACGCCGCCGAGCCCGAGCAAGTCGACGAGGTTGCGGTTGAACTGCGAGTCGTCGGCGATCGGCAACAGCCAGGTCTGACCGCCGCTGCCTGCCTGGACCTCGCCGGTCACCTGCAAGAGCGCGCACTGCTGCTGGTTGCGAGGATCGAAGGGCTCGTTGCCGACGACCGGAGCGACCAGCACGAACGAGCCGGGCGCGAGCAGCTGACGGACCGCGGCCAACTGCACGCCCTCGGAGTTGTCGAGCAGCGCGGTGCTCTCGAACTGCAGCGTCGCCGTGGGCCCGCTGCCCGAAGGCAGCCCGGTCTGCGGGATCGAGAACACGCCAGAGCCGGTCGAGATGTTGTGCTCGCCGCGGAACACGTCGAAGCTGTCGGCCGCGGCGTCGGGCGAGGCCGAGGTCGCGAGCGAGCCGTGGATGCTGCTCAGGCCCTCGCTGCGCCAGTGCGCCTGCAGCCCGTCGCGCAGGACCCAGTAGGGCTCGCCGGTGATGCCGTCGACGTAGACGTTGGCGAGCTGGGCGCTGTCGACCGCGCCGGGGTTGATCAGCCGGCCTTGCGAGTCCGACCAGATCCGGACCTCGCTGCACACTCGACCGAAGCCGAGCCCGGCCATGCGCAGGTCCTCGCCCAACGAGAACATCGCCCCCTCGAGCGCCTGCTGGACCAGCACCTGCCGGGTGTGCAGGTTGGCGGTGTCGCGCTGGATCGTCGCGAACGCGAACACGCCCATCAGCATGATGCTCGACACCAAGATCGCGACCATCAGCTCGATCAAGGTGAAGCCGCGCGAGCGAGTCACACGCGTGGTCATGGCAGCACCTCCGAGGTCCGGCTGTCGTTGACCCGCACGGTCCGCAGACGCACGCCGCGAACCCAGGGCTGGTAGTCCGGCGAGGCCGGGTCGAGCATGTCGGGCATCAGCTCGTCGACGTCGATGTCCGCCGGCGGCGGGAAGGCGGGGTTGGTGTAGTCGATCCACAAGACCACGACCTCGAGCAGCAGCGCCGTCGGTGTGCCGGCGCCGTTGGGCGGCCAGCGCTCGATCCGTCGCCCGACCCAGTAGAAGTCCGCACGCACGCCAGGCGCTCGCTCGCCGGTCGCGTTGGGCACGTGCCCGTAGTCGCGCAGCTCGAAGGTCGACAGCGCGTCGTCACTATAAGGAAGCGCGGGCAGCGGGTTGCCTGCGAAGTCGAACTCGACCAGCTCCGAGTAGCTGGTCGTCATCAGCTCGGCCATGACCTCTTGAGCGATGCGCTCACCCTCGCGGGTCTCCATCGAGGCGCGCTGAGCTTCGATGCCGCGGCTCTCCATCGCGACGAGGCCGACGACCGCGATGATGAACACGATCAGCGAGACCATCACCTCGCCCATCGTGAAGCCAGCTTGGTCGTGCTTGCCCCTCGGGGGCTCGCGTCGCTGACAATTTCGGATTGGCTTCATGGCGCGGGAATCTCGTCGAACTTGCGGATCAGCCCGCCGGGAAACATCTCGATGATCGAATACTCGGGCGCGGTCGGAGTGCTGAGATCGGCGATCACCAGGGTCATGCCTGCGTCGGGGAAGGGCTCGTTGGGCAGCGAGAAGCGCCCGTCCGGCTCGAACACGATGTTCTGCACGTCACCGAGGCAATCGGTCGGCAGCGCGGCGTCATTCGGCTGGCTCGGCGGCGTGATGCCGGGCGACATGCCGGTGATGCAGGCCTCGTCGCCGAGCAAGCCACCGTCGACCCTGTCGCGGTAGTTGCCCCACAAGTAGACCTCTTGCTTGGTGGTCGGATCGGTCCAGAACACCTCGAGCCGATCGTCCTGGACCTGCACGCGGACCGTGGTCTGATCGTCGATCGCTCGGTTGCGGGCCTGCACCAACGAGCCCTGCAGATCATCGGTGAAGCGGAAGTAGGCGCCCTCCCACTGATTCGAGCGGATGCCGATGAAGGCGACCACCGCGACGATGGTGAGGACCAAGAGCACCACCATCAGCTCGATCAGCGTGAAGCCCTTCGAGCGTCGACCAGCCCCACGGCCTGCTTCGTGGTCGGGAGATCGCGTCTCGCTTGCTATGAAAACGTTGCGTAGAGGCGAAGCACCGTGCATAGCGATGCGCGTTTGTCGCCCCTGACCCGGGCCCGGCAAAGTTCCGTATTCGTTCGAAATCATTTCGAAAATCACCGAAGCCTGCCGGCATCAGAACCAGCGCAAGAAACGCACTCTCGACGTGGCACCGTGGTGTGGAGCACCGAGGATGCAACGGTAGTGCCTCGCTCAAAGGCTCGAATTCATTACTTAACTTGCCGCAGTTGGCGCTGGCGCGGTCTGCAAGTAGGCGAAAGAAGCGCAATCCGTCACCGTTGTCCGTCAGCGGGCTAACGTTCTTGTTGCATTTCGTAATCGTCGGTACCCTGACCCCCGATCACTCTCAAGGGTGCCGAGCAATGCCAGCCGAGCCATTCGTGAACGTGCGCAAGAAGGGTCAGGAGCGGAACCAGGACGACAAGCGCGTCTTGTGGCACTTGCGCAAGATCCCCCTGCTGGCGGCGGTCTCGCCGAACAAGCTTCAAGACTTGGTCCCGCTGGTCGAGCTGCGCGAAATCCCGCGCCGCCAGGTCATCTACCTGCCTGGTGATCCTGGCGACCAGATCTACTTCATCAACGGCGGTCGCGTGAAGACCAGCAAGGTCACCCGCGATGGCAAGGAGCTGACGCTCGCCTATCGCGGAGCTGGTCAGATCTTCGGTGAGCTCGCGGTCATCGACGGGTCGCCGCGCGAAGAGATGGCCGAGGCGATGAAGAACGCGATCATCACCGAGCTGCCGGTCGACGTGTTCCGCGATCTGCTGCAGGACGACGCCAAGCTCTGCTTCCAGTTCTGCGCCGAGATGGGCCGCCGTCGCAAGCAGCTCGAGACCAAGCTCGAGCACCTCGTGTTCAAGGATGTGCAAGCCAAGCTCGCCGCGCTGCTGCTCGAGCTCGGCGAGGAGTACGGGCAGGAGAACGAGGAGGGCGTGCTGATCGGGCTCAAGATCACGCACCAGGAGATGGCCAACCTGATCGGCTCGACGCGCGAGACGATCTCGTTGACGCTCGCGCAGTTCAAGAAGAAGGGCCTGCTCAACATGAACGGGCGCACGGTCGTGCTGCTCGATCACGAGGGCCTCAAGGCAGCGACCTGACGCTGCGACTCAGCGGGGGACCGCCCACTCCGCCGCCGAGAAGCGCTCGCGCAGCAGCTCGACGAACACGCGCACCTTCGCGGACAGGTGCTTGGTGTGGGAGTAGAGCGCGTGGACGAACAAGGGCGGCGGCTCGTAGTCGACCAAGATCACCCGAAGCTGCCGCTTGCGTAGCTGCTCGCCGACATAGAACGCGGGCAGCAGCGAAATGCCGAGGCTGGCGACGAGCATGTCGCGGATGACCAGGCTGTTGTCGACGCGCAGGCGCCCCTCGACGCGCACGCGCACGTCGCCTTCG
Source organism: uncultured Myxococcales bacterium (assembly GCA_965649595.1). GTDB lineage: Bacteria > Myxococcota_A > Polyangia > Nannocystales > Nannocystaceae > Plesiocystis. The sequence continues at coordinate 8,401 of CBFGLP010000377.1, forward strand.
GGACCGCGGAACGACCACTCGCCGGGCGAACGCCCACGGCCATAGACGATGCACTCGTGCTCGACGAGCTCGGCCGGGGTCCGGGGCTCGCCATGCTCGCGCAGGTATCGAGGCGACGCACAGACCACGTGCCGCGCTCGCGCGAGCTTGTGCATGATCAAGGTCGCCGAGTCAGGCAGCTCCGAGGCGACTCGAACCACCACGTCGACCCCCTCCTCGACCACGTCGATGAAGCGATCGGAGAACCCGACCTCGAGCCGCAGATCGGGCCAGCGCTCGAGCAGCTCGGGCAAGAGCGGCGCGAGGTGGAGCTGGCCGAACGCCGTCGGCGCGTTGACCCGCAGCGTGCCCGAGGGCTGCGCGGCCTTGTCGACGAGCGAGCGCTCGAGCTCGTCGAGCTCGTCGAGGATCTGAACGCAGCGCGCGTAGTAGGCCGCGCCCTCGCTGGTCAACGCCACGCGCCGGGTCGTGCGAACGAGCAGCTTGGTCGCCAGGCGATCCTCGAGCGCGGCGACCTGCTTGCTGACGGCCGCATTGGAGATTCGACGGTCACGGGCGGCCGCCGAGAAGCCCTCGAGCTCGACGACGCGACGGAACACCTGCATGGCTTGGAAGAGGTCCATCGTTCACCCTGGAGAAATAGTGTATTCGCCTAATTTATCATTATCAATCTTGAGTGAATGGACCATCTTGCCCTCGTCGGTCGCACGACGCGGCCTCAACCCCAACGAGAGACGAGAAGAACCCATGCCCGCCTACTGTTTGTTCGACAACCTCGAAGTCATCGACCCCAGCAAGCTCGACGAATACAAGCGCCGCGTCGCGCCCGTGGTCGAGCAGTACCAAGGCCGCTACGTGGTGCTCGGCGGTCCGGTCGAGCTGCTCGAAGGCGACGCCGGGCCGAGCTTCCCGATCATGATCGAGTTCCCCAGCGCCGAGCTGGCGCGACGCTGGTACCACTCCGACGAGTATCTCGAGCTCAAGGCGCTGCGGCTCGACGCGGTCCGCTCGAACGCGGTGCTGCTCGAAGGCGTCGATGCGCCACGCCGCGCGGTCAGCAAGCGGGTGATCAACCCGTGGACCTGGCAGGAGAGCCAAGCCTGGTCGTGGGCGATCGAGACCACCGGCGCCCAGCGGGAGCTCTACTGCGCCGGTCAGATCTCGACCGACGAGCAGGGCCGCGTCCTGCACGTCGGCGACATGGCCGGGCAGATCCGGCGGGCGCTCGACAACCTCGAGACCGTGCTCGAGCAAGCTGGCTATGCGCTCGCGGACCTGGTTCGCATCGACTACTACACGCCCGATCCCGACGCGTTGATGCGGCACTGGCCGATCATCGCCGAGCGACTGCGCGCGGCCGGGTGCAAGGCCGGCGGCGTGCTGCTCGGGGTCACGCAGCTGGCGATCCCCGAGCTGCTGATCGAGATCGAGGCTACGGCTGCGCGCTAGCCTAGAGCACCCGCGCCAGCCACTGCCCGGTCACGCTCGCGCCGACCTTGACGATCTCCTCCGGCCGC
>CBFGLP010000378.1:0-3599 GCA_965649595.1 uncultured Myxococcales bacterium
CCCCGCTCTGCGATCCAAGTCTCCCAATCCAGGATATCGCGCTACTCACGGGCGTGAACGCGTACCGGCAGTACATACATAGTTTGCGTCAAGCGATTGACACGATGATCGCTATCCTCGCGAGGAACATCCACGGGCAAAGTTTCACATCGGCGGACGCACGCGAGAACCTCTCGATTGATCCGGCGAGCCCTTGCACCGCGGGTTGCCCTCGATCCACTCGGCTTCGTTCGCGCGCGTGGTCGGTTGGCCCACTCGACCCAGCCCCAGGAATGATTGGGATGCGACACGCGATCTACGCTGCGGAACTCACGCGCCACCCACGTCTGCGGGATCCGTGACCAGGTCGTGACGGCGCCGTCGCACGGCTCAATTAGCGTGCCGGCATGCCCTCGCCCAAGCTCACTGGTTCGCTGGTCTCGCTCATTACGCTGCTCGGCTGTGCCGACGATGGCTCGAGGGCCGACGAGGTCGGCGAGGCCGAGGCCGAGTCGGCGGAGAGCGAGAGCAAGGGCGAGTCGGGTGAAGCCGACACCAGCAGCAGCGACTCGAGCGATGCGAGCGAGAGCGATGCGAGCGAGAGCGACGCGAGCGAGAGCGACTCGACCGGGGACGGCGATCCCGACCCCGCCTGCCCGAACGGCACGATCGAACCCGAAACCAGCGCGCTGAGCTTCGACGGTGTCGACGATCACGTCAGCATGGGCGTGGCCCCACAGCTCGGTCTCCAGCAGTTCACGGTCGAAGCCTGGGTCCGGCGCGAGGGTGGCGGGCAGACGGCCGGGACTGGCGTGGGCGGCCTGCAGTTGGTCCCGATCGCCGGCAAGGGCCGCGGCGAGAACGACGGATCGAACGTCGACTGCAACTACGCGTTCGGATTCGCAGGCGCGGTGCTCGGGGCCGACTTCGAGGACGCGAACAACGGCAGCAACCATCCGGTCGTAGGCACGATCCCGATCCCCTACGGCGAGTGGCACCACGTCGCGGTCACCTACGACGGCAGCGCGTGGAGCCTCTACGTCGACGGTCAGCTCGACGTCAGCGAGGTCGAGAACGCGACCCCGCGCAGCGACTCCATCCAGCACTTCGCGATCGCCACGGCGATGGACTCGAGCGGCACGCCCGAAGGTCGCCTCCATGGTGCGGTCGACGAGCTGCGCGTGTGGAACTTCGCCCGCTCGCAGGCCGAGCTGCAGGCGACCATGTACCAGACGCTGGCCAACGGCAACGGCTTGGTCGGTCGCTGGGCGCTCGACAGCGCCGACGCCGGGGTGCCCGACAGCGTCGGTAACAACGACGGGACGCTCGTCGGGGCCAGCTTCGTCGAGCCCGGGGCGCTGCTCGACCTCGGCACCCCGCCGAGCGTGACCAGCCCGAGCCCCGCCGCAGGCGCGAGCGTACCAGCCGGCGACGTCGAGCTCGGAGTCGCGATCAGTGACGCCGAAGACTCGGACTTCGTCGTCACCTTCCACGTCCGCGAGGTCATGGTGGGCGAGGATTTCACGGTCGTCGTGCTGCCCGACACGCAGTACTACACGGTCCAGGGCAACGACTACGAGGACAACTTCTACGCTCAGACCCAGTGGATCATGGATAACCTCGACGCCTATGACATCGTCGCGACGATCCACAACGGCGACCTCGTCGAGCACGGCGATGACTTCGACTACGAGTGGATGGTCGCCGATACGGCGATCTCCACGCTCGAGGCCGCGAGCGCGATGCTGCCCGACGGCCTGCCCTTCGGCATCACGGTCGGTAACCACGACCAAGAGCCGATCGGCAACGCGGGCGGCACGACCAAGTGGAACCAGTACTTCGGGATCGATCGCTTCGCCGGGCGGGCCTACTACGGCGGTCACTATGGCGATCGCAACGACGAGCACTGGTTCACCTTCTCGGCCGGCGGGCTCGACTTCGTGGTCGTCAGCTTGCAATACGACACCACCCCCGATCCCGCGGTCTTGCAGTGGGCACGCGGGATCTTCGAGGCTCACCCCGACGCGTTCGGCATCCTCAACTCGCACTACCTGGTCGGGACCGGCAACCCAGCGAGCTTCGGTGCCCAGGGCCAGGCCACCTACAATGCGCTGCGCGACGTCGACAACCTCCAGCTGATGACCTGTGGTCACATCGCGGGCGAGGGTCGGCGGGCCGACTCGTACCTGGGCAACACCATCCACACGATGCTGGCCGACTATCAAGGCCGGGCCAACGGCGGGGACGGCTGGCTACGCGTTTGGGAGTTCTCGCCGGCCAACGACGAGCTGACCGTGCGGACCTACTCGCCGGTGCTCGATCAGTGGGAGATGGACGCCGATAGCGAGTTCACGCTCTCAGTCGACCTCGCTGGCGCGACGATGTCCTTCCAGGAGCTCGCGACCCTCGACCCCGCGACCGACCTCGCGACGGCGAGCTGGCCAGACCTCGCCAGCGGCAAGACCTACGAGTGGTACGTGACCGTCAGCGACTGCGTGCACACGGTCGCGAGCCCGGTCTTCAGCTTCTCGACGCTATGAGCCGAACATGGCGGCCACGCGCTCGATCGTCCACCACGCGGCGAGGCTGCCGAGCGCGTAGCAGGCCAGCGTGCGCGGCCACGCTCGCCCCCTCAGCCGATCGCCGAGCCCGAGCAGGGCCCAGAGCAAGACCAGGACCACGACGAGCGCGAGCTGGCCGAGCTCGACCCCGAGGTTGAAGCCGAGCAGCGGCACGATCATCGCCTGGTCGGGCAGCCCGAGCTCGCCGAGCGCCCCCGCGAAGCCGAGCCCGTGAATCAGGCCAAAGATCCCCGCGACCGCCCAGGGCCAGCGCCGTGTCCATGACTCCCCGTCGAGCGAGTTGCCCGAGTGGGCCTCATGAGCCAAGAGCAGCACGCTCAGCGCGATCGTAGCCTCGACCGGCCCCGCCGGTAGCGAGACGACGCCCGTCCCGGCCAGCGCCAAGGTCAGCGAGTGACCGAGCGTGAACGCAGTCAGCGTAGCCAGCAAGGGTCGCCAGCGCAGACCAACCAGCAAGACCAACCCGAACACGAACGCGAGGTGATCGACACCAGCGAGGATGTGCTCGACGCCGAGCGCGATCCATTGTCCCACCCCGCGCGACGAGCCTAGCTCGACACGGCCCTCGCTACCAACGACCAGCCACTGCTCGAGCGTACCCGAGCGATGACGGAGCTGCACGAATACGCGGACCCGCGGATCGACCTCGCCCTCGAACGCGATCGTGCCAACCAGGCCTTCCGAGCCACAGTCGAGCCGCATGGTCGCGCCGACGTCCGCGAGCCGCTCGACCTCGCAGTGATCGGGAAAGCGCGGCTCGAGCCGGGCCGTCTCGCCACGGCTGTCGACCGGCGGCTCGAAAGCGACAACATACTCGCCGGCCTCGCGCGCCTCGATGCTGAGCACGCCCGGACGAAAGTCGTGGGCGAGAGCCGCACGCGGCCACAGCACGAGCAGCACGAACAGACCGAGCAGCCACCTCACGGCCGCGCCACCTTCCACTGCGCCTTCAACTCGTCGAATGCCCGCGCCCCTGCGTCGGCTCGCCGCGCGTCGAGCCAATCTCGCCCGACGCGATCACGATCTCGCTCGAGGCTG
>CBFGLP010000379.1:0-1757 GCA_965649595.1 uncultured Myxococcales bacterium
ACGGCGACGAGCCCAATGACGGCGACGAGCCCGAGCCCTCCTTCTGCGAGGACGTCCTGACCGAGTGCCTCGCCGGGGCCCAGACCGACGACGACATCGACGCCTGCGTCGCCGAGTACGAGTCCTGCAACCAAGATCCGAACCAGCCCGACCCCGACCCCGCCGTCTGCGACGAGGCCCTCGCCGAGTGCCTCATGTGGGCCCAGACCGACGACGACGTCGACGCCTGCTCCGCCGACTACGAGTCCTGCAATCAAGGGCCGAACCAGCCCCAGCCCGACCCGACGCCCTGCGAGCTCGAGCTCTGGGCCTGCCTCGAGTACGCCCAGACCCCGGAGGAGATTGAGATCTGCCACGAGGGCTTTGTCCTGTGTGAGTGACTCCCACGCGTGGCTCTGAACGAGAACGCAGGCTCGGGCGATCCCGAGCCTGCGTTCTCGTACATGTGCTCGGGGCTGCGTGGCCCCTCATGACACCGATGTGGCGATCGACTTCCCGATTGTGGACATGTTCTGACGAATCCCACGATCACACATTTGCATATTTGTATATTTGGTGATCGACAATATATCGCGCGAGGATCTACCGAGCCGACTTGCATGAGCATGCGCTTCGCACTACCCCTATGCGCGTGCGGATCTCGTTCGTGCTCGCGCCGGCGCTGCTCGTAAAGCTCGGCAGCGCGAGCGCCTGGCCCATTCGCGGACTCGCCTGGCGCAGATGATGGCCCAAAACGAGGGCAACGTCCAAAGCCAGCTCACCCCCACGCACGAGCGCGAGGGCGCTCGGATGCTCGACCGGGTCCACGCCGCGGGAGCGGGCGACGCCCGAGCGCAGCGCTGGCTGCTCGAGGCGGTGATGGCCGACGTCCAAGGCGTCGCGCGGGGATTGATCGGCGATCCGCACGAGACCGACGACGCGGCCCAATTCGCGCTCTTGCAGCTGCTGCGCGCTGCGGCCCACTTTCGCGGTGACGCGAGCCTGCGTCACTGGGCGCGCCGCGTCGCGAGTCGGGCGGTGCTCAAGCACCGCGCTCGCTTGCGTCGGAACCAGGCCCGGGAGACCTCGCTCGAGCTGCTCGACGAGCCCGAGCTGCCGTCCGACGACAGCGGCGAGCACCTGCCACGCAGCCTGCCTGAGTATCTCGCCGAGCTGCCGCCGGAGCAGGGCGAGGTGCTCGTGCTCTACCATGCCCTCGGTTACTCGATCACCGAGATCGCCGAGCGGACCAAGGTCAGCGCCAACACGGTCAAGGGTCGACTGCGGCTGGCGATCAAGCAGCTGCGCCGTCGCGTTCGCCAAGAGCTGCTGCTCGGTGCCCGACGTAGCGCCCCGGTCCCAGGATGATACGGCGCGCGGATTTTGTTGATGATCGATACATTCATAGCCAACCGATCATTCACAATTAGACAACATCTGAATTTGATTGATCCAAACGCTACGTTTCACGGCACTAATGCAATGAAGGCCGAGCCAAGCCATCGAGCCTGATGTGAACCCCATGTTGAAGCGCAGCGTTCCCGCCACTTTGAGTCTGCTGATCTCCACATTCACGCTCACCGGATTGACCGGATGCGACATCTTCGTCGAAGGCACGATCGAGCCCAGCGAAGACGACGATGAAGACACGGACGAGGACTCGGATCCACAGCCGAATGATTGTCAGATCGCCCTCGACGAGTGTCTGGACTCCGCCGAGTCCAACGAGGACCTCGAGGGGTGTTTTGGCGAATTCGAGACATGCATTAGTGAGCCGG
>CBFGLP010000380.1:0-2625 GCA_965649595.1 uncultured Myxococcales bacterium
CCCCCCAGCGGCCGGAGCATCGGCGGGCGCGGCAGCAGTCGGCTCGACCGGCTCGACCGGCTCGACCGCCAGCGCCGGCCATCGCTGCGCGAGCGAGGCCGAGGAGCCGTCGAAGGGTCCGCCGACCAGCGTGCCGATCCCCCGCTCGAGCTGCGCCGCTCCGCCGATCCAGCGCGGGCCAAACCCTTGCCCGCAGCGATACGCCTGCGCGCCGACCTGGTCCTCGCGCTGCTCGGCGAGCACGAGCAGGTCGAGCTCGAGCGCCGCGCAGATCAGCTCGGCTTCGTCGGCGGTGGTCGGAGCGCTCGCGTCGATCCGCTCGCTCGCAGGCTCGATCTGCCAAGGCTGGCCAGTGTCTCGCAGGCTGGCGAGGGGCTCGCAGCCGTCGCTATACACGACCACGAAGTGCTCCCCGGGTGGTAGCGGACGAATGCCCGCGACCCCATCGATCTCGACCTCAGCCCTTCGGACCGGAGGGGCCGACGAAGCCCTGTCGAGATCGACCTCGGAGAGCTCGATCACCGGCTCGACCCACGTGACTGATTGCTGGTCGAGCAAGCCTCGCTGGAGCTCGGCGTAGCGAGCGACCAGCTCGGGAGGCGCCCGCTTGGTCGAGAGTCGCGCGTCTGGATCGAGCACCAGCGCCGCAGCGAGCGAACGCTCGGCCGCCGCCGGATCGCCGGTCGCCCACGCGATCAATGCGGCGAGCAAGTGCGCCTCGCGGGCGGTCGCGGCCGCGCTGGGGAGCTCGGGGTGGAGGCGCAGCTCGGTCATCACCGCCTCCACCAGGATCAGGGCATCGCTGAAGCGTCCTTCACGAAAGGCCGCGTCGGCTTCGTCGAGTCGATCGCGAACGACTCGATAACGATCCCGGACGCTGGCAGGCAGCTCGCGCGAGACCGCCGTCCGAGCCCGCGCGACCGCGTGGTCGCGGACCGCGGCGCTCGGCCGTCCGTCGAGCGCCGCGAGGGTCTCGCGCAAGCGCTCGCGCAGGTCGGCATCGGGCGGTGACTGTTCGGCGTTCGTCCACTCGACCGCGATCCCACCCTGAATCGGCGCTGCCTCCGGGGGCGCCAACGCGAGCAGCAGCGCGAGCCATCGCACGACCGGATGCTACCGGTTCGGCCGCCTCGGCGTCGCCATCGGCAGCGCGCAAACGCGAGCGTTCGCGGCGTCTCATCACACTCGGGGGCGGTGTTAGGATCGTGGCTCCGATGGACCGGCCCAAGCTCCGCCGTCTCGAACGCTACCGCCTGCGCCGAGACGATGGCGAGCTCGTGGTGCTGCGCGATCCAATGGATCTCGTCGAGCCAATCGCCGTCGATGTCGCCTATGGGCCCGTGCTAGACGCACTCGACGGCACCCGAACGGTGCCGCAGATCCGCCAGTCCTTGTTGATGCGGGGTGTCGTCGACGTCGACGGCGACGACTTGCTCGAGTTCGTCGACGAGCTCGGCGCGGCCGGCCTGCTCGATGACGATCGCTTCCGCGCGCGCTGGGCTGACGTTCACGACGAGTTCATGGCCTCGCCCGAGCGCCTCCCTCGACGCGCTGGACTGCTCTACCCGGACGATCCCGACCAGCTCCACGCCTGGCTCGCCCCTGCCCTGCCGAAGGAGGTCCAAAATGGCCCCACGAGTAGGCCGCCGGTGATCGGCCTGCTCGCGCCGCACCAGCCCCCGCCGAGCGTCGCCACGCTGCTGCGACCGCTCTTGGCTGCGTTGCCCGACCCCGAACAATACGAGCGCGTGGTCGTGCTCGCGACCGATCACACCCCGGGCCTGCTGCCCTACGCGCTGACCGACAAGGACCAACAGACCGTGCTCGGTCCGCTGCGCTGCGATCTCGAGCTGATCGAGGCGATCGAGGAGCGAGTGCCCTGGATCCTCCGCGAGCAAGTCCGCCACCGCAGCGCCGACGCGATCGAGTGGGCCACGCTGCTGCTGCGGGCGCTGTGGGGTGATCGATGCCCGCCGGTCGTCCCGATCCTCTGCGGCCAGACCCGCCTGACCAGCGCCGATGGCCGGGCTCGCGCCGACGAGCTCATTGCTCAGCTCGAGCTGCTGCTCGGCTCCGCGAACGACCGATCCAAGGTGCTGTGGTGGACGGCGGCCGAGCTGACCCACCGCGGACCCGCATTCGGCCACGCCGAGCTGCCCTCCCGCGAAGAGGTGCTCGAGCGTGATCAGGCCCTGCTCGATCCCTTGCTCGCACGCCGACCCGAGCTGTTGGTCCGACGCTGCATGGACGCCGATCCCGTGGACCGACCGAGCGGCACCGCGGCCCTCGCCACGTTGGTCGATCTGCTCCCCCTCGAGCACCGGGCCGAGCTCGTCGAGCACACCGTGCTCCCCGCTCCCGGGGAGCTCCCCGGTTGGATCGGCTGCGCCGGCGTGCTCTTTCGAGCTCGGTGAAGGAATGGTTTTGCCCGATTGGGTCCCGTTCGGAGAACCCCTCGAAAGACCCCGCTCGGACGAGCGCCCGCACGAAGGACCCACCTCCATCGAAAACGGCCGCCGGACTCCGCCCGATGGAGCGCCCGATCAAAGGACCCACCTCGATCGGAAAAGGCCGCAGAGCGGCCGAAGAATCAGTCAGTCGGACAGGTGGGGGACCCGCGACGGC
>CBFGLP010000381.1:0-5140 GCA_965649595.1 uncultured Myxococcales bacterium
ACCCGCCCGCTGGCGACGTGATCGCCGAACGAGAAGCCGCCGATGAACGCCAGGATGTCGGCCTCGCGCAGGCGCTCGGGCGCCGCGAGCAGATCGGCGACGTGGATCGAGTCGACCCGCGCGCCGAACAGGCGAAACGCGGCGATCGTCTCGGCCTCGCAGTTGAGCCCGTAGCCAGTCGGGACCAGCACGCGAACCTCGGCGGCTCGGCGGGCGTCGAGATCGAAGTGCGCGCAGACGTCAGAGATCATGCAGACCCTCCTCGAAGCGTCGACGTAGAGCCGCGAGCGGAAGCTCGAGCACCGTCTGCCCGGCCAACCTGGCGCCGAGCACCGGCGTCGCCACGACCGTGCCGAGCGAGATCAATCCGTGGGGTGCGAGCGCCTGCTCGAGCGCCGGCGCGTCGCTCGGCCGGGCGCTCAGCAGGATCCGACCGGTGCTCTCGCTGAACAGCAGGCCGGCCGCGGGCATCGCCTGATCGACCAGCCCGTCGAGCTCGAGCGCGAGGCCTCGCTCGCTCGCCAACACCAGGTGCGCGAGCGCGACCGCCAAGCCGCCGCGCCCGACGACGTGGGCCGAACGAACCCGCCCCGCGTCGCGCTGCTCGACGAAGGCCTGGTAGCGCGCCCAGCTGCGCACGAGGTCGGTCCGCGGCACGTCGGTCCGCGGCAGCGCGACCAAGCGCGAGAGCTCGCTGCCGTCGAGCTCGAGCGCGGTCGGGCCGAGCAAGTAGAGCCGATCGCCGACCGCTCGCGGCTCGAGGTCGAGGGCCCGCCGGACGTCGGCCATCTGGCCCATCACCGAGACCAGCAGCGTGGGCGGGATCGAGATCTTGATCCCGCCCATCACCGCGTCGTTCTTCATCGAGTCCTTGCCGCTGATCAGCGGCACCCCGTAGGTGACGCAAGCGGCGTGCAGGCCCTCGCAGCAGCGGACCAGCTGGGCGAGCTTGTGGTGCCCGTCGGGCGTCTTCGCCGACTGGATCGGATCCGGCCAACAGAAGTTGTCGAGCGCGGCGATCCGATCGATCCGGGCGCCCGCGCAGAGCACCCGCCGCACGCCCTCGTCGACGCACGCGCGAGCCATCGCGTCGGTGTCGAAGTCGGAGTACCAGGGGTGAATGCCCTCGCCGAGCACCACGCCCTCGTCACGACCATGGCGCACGCGCATGACGGTCGCCGTCGCGGGCACATCGCCGCGCACGCCGATCAAGGGCTTGATCACGCTCAGGCCCTTGACCTCGTGATCATAGTGGCGGGTCCGCTCGGCGTTGCGCGCCTGGTTGGGTCGGCCGATCAGCTCGAGCACCAGCGCCGCCGGATCGAGATCAGCGAGCGCCCGCGTGGCCGCCGAACGATCGGGGGCAGGTCGGATCGGCGGGCTCCAGCGCGCCTCGAGGGTCGGCAGCGGCACGCCCTCGTGCAGGAACTCGAGCCCGAGATCGACGACCTGCTGGCCGGCGTGCTCGACCTCGAAGCGGCCAGTGTCGGTGAACTCGCCCAGCACGCTGGCCTCGACCTCGCGCCGGTGGGCGAGCTCGAGGAACGCCGACAGCTCGCTCGGCGGCACGGCCACCGTCATTCGCTCCTGGGCCTCCGAGATCAGGATCTCCCAAGGCGCGAGGCCCGGGTACTTGAGCGGCGCCAAGCCCAGATCGATCCGCGCGCCGCCGGTCGCCTCGGACAGCTCGCCGACCGAGCTCGATAGGCCGCCCGCGCCGTTGTCGGTCATGCCCGAGTAGAGCCCGAGGTCGCGCGCCTCGGTCAGGAAGTCGAACATCATCTTCTGCGTGATCGGGTCACCGATCTGCACGGCCTGAACCGGCGAGCGCTCGTCGAGCTCGACGCTCGAGAAGGTCGCCCCGTGGATCCCGTCCTTGCCGATCCGCCCGCCGACCATCACGACCTTGTCGCCCTTGGCGATCGGCTTGTGCTCGGTCGGGCGCGGCTGCCCGTCGGGCCCCGGCACGCTGACCGGCATGACCGACACCGTGCCGCAATAGACCAGCGGCTTGCCGACGTAGCGCTCGTCGAACAGCTCGAAGCCCCGCGCCCAAGGAATGCCCGACTGGTTGCCACCATCGATCACGCCCTCGTGCACGCCGTCGCGGATGCGTCGCGGGTGCATCAGCCCTGGCGGCAGCTCCGTGTCCCAGCGCGGATCGCCGAAGCAGTAGCCCCACACGTTGGTGAGCAGATCAGCCCCGAGGCCGGTCCCGAAGCTGTCGCGGTTGACCCCGACGATGCCCGTCATCGCACCGCCATAAGGGTCGAGGGCCGAGGGCGAGTTGTGGGTCTCGACTTTGTAGCAGAGGTGATCTCGCTCGCTGAAGCGAACGACCCCTGCGTTGTCGTGGAAGACCGAGACCAAGAAGGGCGCGTCGGCAGGATCGAGGCCGCGCGCGAGTCGATCGGCGGCGACCTGCTCGGTAGCCGCACGAATGTAGCCGCGGAACAGCCCTCGCTCGATCGTCCGGGTGTGTCCGCTCGGATCGGTGTAGGCGATCGGTGACGCGAAGATCTTGTGCTTGCAGTGCTCCGACCAGGTCTGGGCCAGGCACTCGAGCTCGCCGTCGCTCGGGTCGCGACCGAGCGAGCGGAAGTGGGCCTGGATCGCCCGCATCTCCACGAGCGAGAGCGCGAGCATGCCGTCGCGCGAGAGCGCCTCTAGCTTGGCGTCGTCGGCCTCGCGCAGCCCCACCGTGGTCACCCGCGGCGGCTCATGGGTGCCCGCTCGCGGGATCGCGAGGTCGAGCGTGCGAGGAGCCTGCTCGAGCCTCGCCCTTTGAATCAGCGGGTTGTGCAGCAGCGCCGCAGCACGCTCGACCTCGGCCCGCTCCAGCCCCCAGACCAGGTAGAGCGTCGAGGTGTAAGCGTGGCCCTGCAGCTCACGACCCAGACAGTCGGCAGCCGCCCGCTCGACGCTGCGCCCGACCGCATCGGTAACGCCCGGCAACAAACCGACGGCCAGGACCCAAGCGGGGACTCCCGCTTCGTCGGGCGGATCGTCGAGCATGCCCAGCGACCCGATCTCGGCGACGGGGTCGACCAGAGCCGCGAGCACGCGAGCGGCCTCGCCCGCGTCGAGATCGAGATCGAGGTGGACCACCTTGCGGGTCCGGATCGCCCGAGGACGCAGTTGCAGCCACGTCTCGAGCTTGTGGCGGGTCGCTTCGGCGAGCGGATCGGGCAGCCCGGGTCGAGCTTCGATCTCCAGTCGCTGCACGGGCCGGTTGACGTCGAGGCGGGCGTCGTCCGGGCCGGCACCTGCGCTCGTCCGTGGGTCGCTGGACCGAGGCTCGCTGGCAGTCACGGGCGGATACCTCCCCCGCCCCATCGTGACTGTCAACCTCGGCCCAGTCGTCGAACCGAATGGGAGGAACATGCGCAGCCAGATCTCGCGAAGGGCGGCGTGAGCCTGGTCCGCGCCTCCATCGGTCGACGGCTCCAGACGCAGCTCCTCTGGATGCTCGCCGAAGCAATCACCTCGGCGAGCGAGCGCCCCTCGCCCGCGCTTCTCCCCCGGATTGGTGGAGCGCGAGCGGAGGGGCAATCACGACGGGAGATCGACAGCAGCGCATCGAGGCGCCGGACCACTCCGGATGCGCGGATCGGCTGGCTTTGGCGAGCATGGGACTTGACACCCCCTCGGGTCCCCTGCACTCTTCCACCGTCGGCATCGCTCTTTATCCGAGCAAGCCGATTGCTGGCCCGTGTGCTCCATCGTGCGGCCAAGTCGGGCGCTCACGCCCGAGGGGGCCGAGTCAGGCGCCCGCGCCTGAGGGAGCCTAGTCAGGCGCCCACGCCTGAGCCTCTGTGTCAGGCCCCCGCGCCTGAGCCTCTGTGTCAGGCGCCCACGCCTGAGCCTCCCGGCCAGTAGCCTTGGTCAGTTCAGTCTGCACCCTGCGAACCCCCCGTTCGCAACCTCGAAAGGGCCAATGCCCTGTCAATAGCGTCCAGAGCGCTGCTCTGGTGGACGAGACGGTCTGAGCCGGCCTCCGCGGTCGAATGCTCAGACCCGAGTTTCGACCGTCTGCTAGCTGGATGGACCCTACCGACCAAGACGCCGGTGCTCTGCACCGCCTAGGTCTCCGACCCCGACAATGATGACAAAGCGATGCCTGTGCTCGACCCGATACGGTTGATTTCCAAGCGCCCCGATCCGACCCCAGCCGCGAAGGGACCCCATGGCTGCTGACACCGGCCACGCTCGACTCGAGGTCGAAGATACCCGGAGGGTCGGGGTCGACGATCAATGGCGCCAGTCCTTGCTCGACGTGATGCGCCAGGTCATCCACGCGCTGCCCGAAGAGACGACCCTCGGCGAGTTGGTCGCCGCGACGCGAGCCAACCCGCACCTCGCTCCGATGCTCGGCTACATGTCCGTGCAGGAGCTGATCGCGATGGCGGTTACCCGTCCGGCCACGCCGAAGCCGAGCGCGCGCAAGGTCAAGAGCGCGCCCGAGGTCAGCTTCGACGAGGAGGGCAACCCCATCATGGACCTGCCCGACACCGGCCCGGCGGTCATCCGCCGACGAGCCGATGTCCCCGACGGCGACTATCGAGTCTTGCGTCTGCTCTCCGACGAAGGCTCCGTCGGTGAGAGCGCGCTGATCCGGGCCACGCGCCTGACCCAAGAGCAGCTCCGACTCGTGCTGAGGCACCTGCGAACGAAGGGCTTCATCCACGTCGAGGGCAGCGGGCAAAAGCGAAAGGTCAAGATCACCCGCAACGGCGCAGTGCACCTGCGCAAGCTGATGCGGAAGGCCTGAGCAGGCCCCCCTTCGCCATTGAACGAGACCCGGCCCTCGAATGGAGGGTCCGGGTCCGCTCGCATTGGTTGTCTGCATTGGCTCCCCTCGCATTGACTCCCGCGCTCGACCAACGAACACAGGAGGCCAAGCGACACAACGAAGTGTGCCGCCGCCACATCGCAGACACGCCCTCCGAAGTCGATGCGCCCCTGCCAAGCAGGTGAGGCGATCAAAAAAGGCCCGCAGAGCGGGCCTGAAGAAAGGCGGAAGGGCCGCTCTGCGGCCCCGTGAGGGTGGGGGTCCCAGACGGGCTTTGCCCGGCTGGGGGAGCCCCCTTCGGTAGGGTAAAGGACGGCGACGTCCCTCCTAACCGATAGGCGCGATCGG
>CBFGLP010000382.1:0-1839 GCA_965649595.1 uncultured Myxococcales bacterium
TTGCGCCGCGCGAGATCAGCGTGGCTGACCGCCCCCTTGCACCCTTCGCTGTAGTCTTCCTGGAAGCGGATCGCAAAGCTGGTTTGTTGGTCGAGGTGCTGCTCGACCCGGATCTCGACGATCGCCTCGACGAGCCCGGGATGCAGCGGCCGGAACGAGTGCTGGCCGACTGGCTTGACGTAAACGACTGCGCCGAACCCCATATTCGTAACCTCCCCGATGCCTCAAAAGCGCGACGGGATCTTGATCAGCTCGACCTCGGCCAGCTGATCGGGCAAGAGCACGTCGTTGAGCTCGCAGATCTTCCAATAAGCGTGGGGATCACGCAGATAGTAATTGGCCAGGTGGTCGAGCCGCTGCCCGTCCCGCCGGATGTGCTCACCGATCTCGACCAGGTTGTCGGGTCGCCTGGCCGGACTCATGGTCAGGACCTTGCGGCCCTGCTCGTCGGTGGTCTCGACGATCTTGGCGTAGCGAGCGTAGCGACTCGTGCTTTCGTAGATGGCCATCTCGAGCTCTCCTAATCCGCTGATCAGCCGACGAAGGGCGGCAGGCCGACGGCGCGCGCGCCAGTTTGGAAGAGGTTGGCGATCGCGAGCGCATCGTCGATCAGGCGCGTGTAGCTGTAGGCCGCGACGGCGACGCCTTGCACCCAATCATTCTTCGCGCACTTGAACATGTCGGGCGTCATGACCTCGAGGCCGAGCGACACGGTCGCGTGCAGGGTGTCGAGGCTGGGCGAATAGAGCGTCTCCTCGACGCTGAAGCTGGTCACGCGCACGGGCAACACCCGGCCGGGCCCCCACACGAACAGCACGACGGGCACGCTCGGGCGCTGGACCTGGCAGGCGACGTCACCGGCGAGCGCGGTGAAATTGCGGACGAGGTCGCCGATCAAGCCCTCGCTGGGATAGGTGAGCTTCTTGAGCGCGGCCAGGCGATCGGCGATTCCGTGCCTGAGCGCGACCTGCCTCCCCTCCTCGAGATCGTCGGTGGCGTCGAGCTCGAGCGAGAGCGAGAAGCTCTCCTTGGGGTTGAAGGGCTGGACCATCGGCATCTGGGCCCCGCGCTGGGTCTGGTCGACCTCCTGCGGGTTCCAGGGTGTGATCGTGTGGCTGATCTTGTTCGGGTTGTACTGAAACACCACGATGTTGGGCAGCAGCGCGCCGACCAACGAGGGGACCAGCTGCACGAGCGCGCCCTTGCGCAAGACGGGACCGGGGGTGACGAAGCGGGACATGGGACTTCTTTCGTCGAGAGGGTTCAGGTCGGGCGACGCAGGCGGGCGCGCTCACGCTCACCGAGCGTGCGCCCCTCTTTACCGAGCTCGCGCTCGAGGCCACGAATGACATGATCGATATCGAGCGGCTTTTGCGTGCGGCGGCTGCCGAACAATGCGGCGAGCAGGGCGTTCTTGATCTGCGCGCCCGAGACATCGACGGTCTCGGCCAGCACGGCGATGGTCGGCTCGAGCCGGCGCAGGATCTCGGGGCTGGCCATCTCGCCGACGATCTTGCGCCAGATGGCGCGGCGCTGGCCGAGGTCGGGCCGCGGAAAGTCGATCACGTAGCGAATCCGGCGAATGAACGCAGGATCGAGGTTGTTCTTCTTGTTGGTCGCGAGCAGCGCGATGCCCTGATAATCCTCGAGCAATTGCAGCAGGTAGTTGGTGTCGGCGTTGGCGTAGCGATCGTGTGAATCGCGGACGTCGGTGCGCTTGGAGAAGAGCGCGTCGGCCTCGTCGAAGAGCAGGACCGCGTTCATGCGGCTGGCCCTGGAGAAGATCCGATCGAGGTTCTTGGCGGTCTCGCCGATGTACTTGCTGACCACGGTCGCGAG
>CBFGLP010000383.1:0-9877 GCA_965649595.1 uncultured Myxococcales bacterium
TGCGAGAAGATCAGCGAGGTCTCGAGCTGCCCGAGCTCGGCCCGTGCGGCGATCCGCTCCGCGACCAGCGAGCGCAGGTGCTCCACGTCGCGCACGGCCACGTGCACCACGAGATCGTGCGAGCCTGCGACGTAGTAGACCTCGCGCACCTCGGGCAGCGTGAGCAGGTGATCCCACAGCGCGTCCATCAGCGCGGACTGGTGCCGGACCACGCGCACGAACACCAGCGCCTCGAGGCCGATCCCGAGCGCGCGGGGATCGACCGCCGCGTGGAAGCCCCGCAGGATGCCGTCCCGAATCAGCCGCTGAACCCGGGAGAGGCAGCTCGACGCCGCCAGGCCGACCTTGGCGGCCAGCTCCTTGTTGGTCAGCCGTGCATTGTTCTGAAGCTGGCCGAGAATCTCGTGATCGATTCGGTCGAGGGCGTGGGAGGAGTCGTCCATCCGTAGTCAATTCGGTCGAGGTACGAGATGCTACTCGGAGATTCGGATGCATAACAAAGAACGGAGAGATCCTTCGGTACGATGGTGGCCGGAACGAAGAAAAGGCGGGAGAGCCTGGGCGAAGGTATGCCGGTGTCCGACCCTGGCTCGCGTGCGGATGCGGTGGCCTTCCTGCGCGTCGCGGCCGAGCTGCTGCAGCGGCACGGCGCCCCGACCCACCGGATCGAGGAGGCCGTGGTCGACTGTGCCCACGACCTGGGCCTCGAGCTCGAGGTGTTCGCTACTCCGACCGCCATCCAGCTCGCGTTCGGTGGTCCCGCCGAGCCGCGCAGCTGCTTGATTCGCGCCGACTCCGGTGAGACCGAGCTCGCGCGGCTCGTCGCGTTCGAGCGCACGATCGCCGCCGTCGCCCGAGGCGAGCTCGATGCTGGTCGCGGTCGCGCGCGGCTGCTCGACGAGGCCGCGCAGCCGCTGCCTCATGGCCGCGTCTCTTTGCTGCTCGCGCACGGTCTATCCGCAGGCGCGGCCGCGCAGTTCTTCTCGGGATCCGCTCTCGACGTGCTCGCGGCGACGCTCTTGGGTCTGAGCATCGGTGCGCTCGCTCGCCTCTCGACGCAGCACATCGCGCTCGCGCGGCTCTTCGCTCCGCTCGCCGCGTTCGTGGCCGCGCTGGCCAGCTTGCTCGGCGCCCGCGTGATCCCGGGCCTCGACGAAGCGATCGTCACGCTCTCGGGCCTGATCGTGCTGCTACCGGGCCTGAGCATCACCGTCGCGATGAGCGAGCTTGCGACCCGCCACCTCGTGTCCGGCACGGCGCGCTTGATGGGCGGGCTGACGATGCTGCTCACGCTCGCGTTCGGGGTCGCGCTCGCTCACCGACTCGCGCAGCTGAGCGTCCCGGGTCCGCTGCTCGAGCTGTCGACGGGGTGGCTCGAGCCCTTGCCCGCGTGGACGCGCGTGCTCGCGTTGTTGGTCGCTCCGCTCGGCTTTTGCGTGCTCTTTCAGGCTCGCTGGCGGGACTTGCCCGCGATCGCGCTCGTCGGGGTGGTCGGGGCCGAGCTCGCGAGGCTGGCGGGCACGAGCTTCGGTCCCGAGGTCGGGGCGTTCGTGGGGGCG
Organism: uncultured Myxococcales bacterium; assembly: GCA_965649595.1. GTDB lineage: Bacteria > Myxococcota_A > Polyangia > Nannocystales > Nannocystaceae > Plesiocystis. Next base: position 1,560 of record CBFGLP010000383.1, read on the forward strand.
GGCGTGGTCGGGTTGGCGGCCAACCTCCACGCGCGTCGTTTCGCGCTGCCGAGCGCGGTCATCGTGCTGCCGGCCCTGCTGCTCTTGGTGCCCGGCTCGATCGGCTTTCGCAGCATGACCGCGTTCCTCGCTGGTCAGCCGACCGCGGGCATCGAGGCCGCCTTTCACATGACGCTCGTTGCCGTCGCGCTGGTCGCAGGGTTGCTCGTCAGCCAGGGCGGCCGCCGCCGGTCGTAGCGACTAGCCCGCCGCTTCTTCGGCGCTCAATATGCCGGCCTCGTGCAGATCGGCGAGCAGCTTGGCCGCCGGGATCCCCAGCAGGGCCTCGACTCCCCGTGCGAGCTCGCGGGCCGAGGCATCGAGCACGAAGCCCTTGCCACGCAAGCTCAACACGAGGCCCATGCCCGCCAGAATGCTGCGCTGCATGGCCCGCTTGAGCCCGCTCCCCAGCATCACAGCGCGAAGGTTGCGGCAGTGCTGGTGGGCGATCTCGTGACCCGCGATCAAGGCGTCCCGCACCTGTGGGGTTGGCGGGGGAGCGTCCATGCCGATCACCGCCGCATAGACCAGCTTGGTGCCCAGCTCCGCGTGGCGCCGCGCAAGCAGGGCAGAGACCTGCTCTGCGCCGGCGACCGAGGGATTACGCCAGCGCACGATCACGAGCGGACCGTCGATGTGCTGCTGAAAGTCCATGGCGCGCTCGTGAGCGGCGATTCCCGTCGATCTGCCGACCAGACAACGACATTTGGCATGAAACCCTCGGGTCCGGCAATCACGATTCGTGTCACGCTCGTGGATCGCGTGCCTATCGTGCGATGGGGGCTCGCTTCCTGCTATCGTCGCTCGATGGCGCCCTGGCGCGCGAGCCTGCCCGCTCAGCTCTGGTCGGCGCTCGCATGGCTGCTGGCGATGGTGGTCGTGCTCGGGTGGCTCGGGTTCGTGCGCGCCGCTGCGCCGCACGAGGCGACCCCACCCGCTACGTCGGACCCGAGCACACCGATCGAAGAGCGCCCGCGTCTGCTCGTGTTGACCGACGAGAGCGAGCTGGGCTTCGCGAGCGAGCGGGTGATTCGAACCGAGCTCAACGATGTCCCGGTCGAGCTCGAGGTGGTTGGTCTGACCCGAGCGGCCGATCTGCGCGATCGCATCGCGGCCGCCGAGCGCCTCGTCGGCGAGCACGACGCCCTCGGCGCCGTGTGGATCGAGACCAGCGAGGCCGGGTTCGACGTCTACCTGGTCGTCGCCGAGGCCGGCATGGTTCAGCGGCCGATCGTCGCGGTCGAGGGGCAGGACGCGGCGCTCGAGGCCGCCGCGGTGGTGGTCCGCTACTTCGCCACCGATCTGCTCGAGGGTCGAGCGATCGGGCTTCGGCCGATACCCCGCGCTGCGAGCGAGGTGGACGCGGAGGTGGACGCGGGCGCGCCTGCGAACGCGGGGCAGCCTGGTGATCCCCGCGAGGCGGCTCGCTCGGATAGCGACGTGGACACCGACACGGATAGCGAGCCGCCCGAGCGCACGGCGTGGCGGCTCGACGCCCACGGCCGCTTTCGCATGCAGGTTGGTTACGCCGGGCAGGCCTACGCACCGCAGCAGCGCTGGTCGAGCGGGGCCGAGCTCTTGCTCGGCTTTCGCGCTCGGGTTGGGGCCCACCTCGGCGTCGCCTACACGCTCTCGCCAGCATTTCGAGCGGTGATCGAGCATCCGACCAGCTCCGGCGTGGCCGAGGTCGCGCTGCGTCGGCATCCGCTCGCGCTGGTCGTCGGCTATCAGCACGCGTGGGCGCGTCCACGGCTGGCCCTCGACGCGCAGGTGCGAGGGCTCGTCGAGCTCGTGCAGCGGCAGGCTCGCGACCCGCTCGGCAGCGTGCCCTTGGCCCTCGATCCGGCGCTGGTGGTGGTGCCCGCGGTCGAGCCTCGCGTGCAGCTCGACTGGATCGTGTTGCCGCCGCTCTCGGTCTTCTTCAGCGTCGGGGTTCGGATCCACGCGATCGACTACCGCCACGGCCTCGTGCTCGAGGACGGCGAGGGCGAGGAGATCGGCCGCACGCTCTACCTCGAGCCCAACTTGGTCTCGCCCACGCTGGCGATCGGGCTCTCGTTATTCTTGTAGGCTCGTCGCAATGCCTCGCGGGCCCGCCCAGGATGACACCGAGCTGTTCGGCGCGCCGGCCCTTCCGGGCCTGCGCCGAGCGGTCTACGAGCTCTCGTGGCTGCTCGGTCGCGGCTACGCGAGCACCTCGGCGCTCAAGCTGGTCGGCGATCGCCACGACCTGCTCGCCCGCCAGCGGACGGCCGTGCTCCGCTGCGCCTGCACCGACGTCGAGATCGATCACCGCCGCAACCGCCGGCTGCGGCCCGAGGCGCTGGCTGGGCGCGCGCTGGCGATCGACGGGTTCAACCAGCTGATCGCCGTCGAGGTCGCGCTCGCGGGCGGGGTCGTGCTGGTCGGCCGAGACGGCAGCTGGCGGGACATGGCGAGCATCCACGGCAGCTACCGCCGCAGCGAGCAGACCCTCGCCGCAGCGAGCCAGATCGGCGAGCGCCTGGCCGAGCTGGGCCCGGCCTCGGTGTGTTGGTGGCTCGATCGTCCCGTGTCCAACAGCGGCCGGCTGCGCGCGTTGCTGCTCGAGCTGGCCGCGGAGCGCGGCTGGGACTGGCAGGTCGAGCTCGACAACGATCCGGATCGGGTGCTGGTCGAGAGCGAGGCGGTGGTCGCGAGCGGGGACGCGTGGGTGATCGATCGGGCACACGCCTTCGTGGACATGGCGCGCGACGTGATCACCGGCTCTTGCGGCGGCGCGTGGATCGTCGACCTCGAGGTCATCGATGATCCCGAAGCGCCGCCCAGTGATTGATCCGCCCCTGCGACGCGGTTGCGTCTCGGGGTGCCAGGCCGTCTGGTCAGGTCCCCGCGGATCGCCTAAGTTGGCCGGCCCGTGGCCGAACTCAGCGAAACCGAGCGCCCCTCCGATGCCCCCGCGACCGAGGTGGTGACGATCCGCGACCTCGCCCACGGAGGTGAGGGGGTTGGCCGCAGCGACGATCCCCGCGAGACCCGCGTGTGGTTCGTCGAGGGGGCGCTGCCCGGCGAGCGAGTCCGGGCCGTCCGCGACGACGATCACAAGCGGTGGATCCGTGGCCACGTGGTCGAGGTGCTCGAGGCTGCGCCGCAGCGAGTCGACCGGCCCTGCTCGATCGCCGATCGCTGTGGTGGCTGTGCCTGGCAGCACGTCGCCCCCGAGGCCCAGGCCGAGCTCAAGCGAGGCATCGTCGCCAGCCAGCTGCGGCGCGTGCTGCCGCGGCCCGAAGGCGTCGCGCCGATCGACTCGCCCGTGCTGGGCCCCGTTCAGCCGAGCCCCAAGACGGTCGGCTACCGTCGTCGCGCGCGAGTCCACTATCGCCGTCAGGGGCGTGGAGCGGAGGCCCGGCTCGAGCTCGGTTTCTTCAGCCAGGGCTCGCACGACATCATGGACGCCCACCGCTGCCCGGTGCTCGAGCCCGCGCTCGAGTGGGCGCTGCAGCAGGTCCGCGCGTGGGCGGCGTTCTTGCCCGAGGAGGGCGAGGTGCTCGGGCTGACCAACGGACGCGAGGTCGTGCTCGGGCTCCCGGGCGTGCGGCATACACCCGAGCTCGAGCAGGCGGTCCGGGAGGTGATCGAGTCGTCGAACGAGGGCGAGGACGAGACGAGCCCGCGCTTGTCCGGCGTTCAGATTCGCGGCGGCCGCGAGCACGTCGGCATCGGCAAGACCTCGATCGAGCTCGACGGGCCTAGCCCAGCCGCCGAAGGCCGGGAGGCGACCCGCTGGGCCCCGGTCGTGCAGGGGCCCTTCACGTTCAGCCAGGCACAGACCGAGCAGAACCGGGCCTTGGTTGCCCACGTGGTCGCGCAGGCCAAGGCCGCCGACAAGCGGGTGCTCGAGCTGCACGCGGGCGTCGGTAACTTCACTCGGGCGCTCGCCCGCGAGGCCAAGCGCGTGTGGGCGGTCGACGAGGATCGCGAGGCCGTGTCCGCCTTGCAGCGCCTGGTCGAGCGCGAGCGCCTGCCGGTCAACGCCAAGCGCGGCAAAGTCGAGCGGCTGCTGGAGAAGCTCGCCGAGGCCGGCGAGCGCCGCTACGACGTGGTCGTGCTCGATCCCCCGCGCGCTGGCATCGGCGAGCAGGCAGCCAAGGATCTCGCCGCGGTCGCCCAGCAGCGGATCGTCTATGTGTCCTGCGACCCGGCCACGCTCGCTCGCGACCTCGCCGTGCTGACCGAGCACGGCTTTTCGCTCGTCGACGTGCGCGTGTTCGACATGATGCCGATGACCGCCGAGGTCGAGACCGTGGCCACGCTCGCGCGCCGACCGGGCGGGCAGGGCAGGGGGGCCAAGCGATGAAGGACCTGCTCGACGCGATCGCCCGCGGCGAGCTGGCCTCGGTCTATCTCTTGTGGGGCGAGGACGCGGCCGCGATCCAGACGGTCGTCGCGGCCCTGCGCAAGGCCGTGCTCGAGCCCGGCGGCGTCGCGACGGGCTTCGAGGCGTTCAACCACGAGCAGTTCGACGCGCCTTACCTGGGCGCCGCGGCCGAGCTGCTCAACGCTTGCGAGCAGGTCCCGATGATGGCCCCGCGCAGGCTGGTCGAGCTGTCCTCGCCCGAAGACTTTGGTCGGCACAAGCGGGCCGAGGATCTAGAGGGCGACGCAAAGCCGCTCGAGTCCAAGCGCGACGACGCGATCGATGCGCTGATCGAGTACCTCGACAAGCCCAACCCCACCACGGTGCTGGTCGTGACCAGCAGCGGGATCAAGGGCACGTCCAAGCTGGTCAAGGCCGCCAAAAAGGCTTCCTCGGCCGCTTCGGGCCGAGGGGCCGCCAAAGTCGTCGAGCGCAAGTTCGAGGCGGCCGGTGAGGCCGAGGCCGTCGACGCGCTCATGGAAGAAGCGAGTCGGCGCGAGCTCCCGCTCAGCCGAGCTGGTGCGACCGCGTTGGTCGCTGCGGTCGGGACCACGCTGTCCGAGCTGCTACCGGCGCTCGAGCGGGCAGTCGCGTTCGCGGGCGGAGCTCGAGTCGAGCGCGTGCACGTCGAGGCGGTCGTCGCGAGCACGCGCGAGGCAAACGTGTTCGATCTGACCGACGCGATCGGCCAAGGCGACCACGTGCGCGCGCTCGAGATCCTGGCCCGGATGTTCTCGACCGGTGAGAAGGACCAAGGCACGGCGATGCGATTGCTCGGCATGCTGCTGTGGCAGCTGCGGCGCCTGTGCACGGTCGCGTTCGCGCCGGATCCCGCGGGTGCGCTCGGGGTAAAACCTTTTGCGGTGCGCAAGCTGCAGGACCAGGTGCGGAGCTTCGACGAGCCACGGCTGCGGGCTGCGTACGCTGGGCTTGCGAAGCTCGACAGCGACCTCAAGGGTGGGTCGAAGCTCGCGTACGAGTCGCCTTACATGGCGCTGCAGCGCTGGGTGCTCGATACGTGTCGGGTGCTGCCGGGTGTCGATCCGCGGCGCTGAGTCGAGCTCTGAATCGTGCTGATCCCGATTTTTCGTGATCCGCGTGGATCGTCCTCACGCCGGAGGCTCGAATTTTGCTCGATCGGCAGCAAACATGCAGACGCGTCTGCTTCAGGCATGCAGTGATTCACGGTGATGGTCTGATGATGAGATATTGCGATGACGAATCATAATATTTGATTGGCGATTTGATCATTCACGTCTAGTTCACCCCGAAGGTTCGTCGGGTGGCACCCCGAATATGTTGCCACCCATGCTCCCACTCGATCCCGCCCTCGAAATCACCCGGGGTTGCGTTCCTTCGCCATCCATTCCATGGGAGGGGAATGCCGTCGTTCGTGCATGAAACCGCCATACAGCTATTGGAGAAGGACCACTCGGTCACACGAGAGCTATGCAGTTGGGTCGGCCTTCCCCAACCAGGTCCCGACCCCGACGCGCTGCGCCCGGAGATCCGGGTGGACCTCGGCATCCTCCGCGACGTCCGCCAGATGCGCCCCGACCTGTTCGTCCGGGACTGGCTCAACCGCCTGAAGGAGCTGCTCCTCGCCCTCTGGATCATCGAGGTGCAGGTAAGCAAGGACGAGACCCGCTCGGCTGCCTGGGTGCTCTACTTGGTCTGCGCGACCCTGTTCTTCAAGGTGAAGCCGTCGTTTCTGATCATCGCCGTCGGCCGGGCCATGGAACGGTGGTGTACGCGGCAGGTCGAGCAAGACGAGTGGCTCAGCGTCGCCAAGAACGTCCGGGTGATCGGACCCAGCACGCTTGCGGGGCGCAACACTGCAAACCCGCGGCTTGCGGCGATCGTGGCGCTCATCTACGGTGACGAGGCCTCGCAAGAGCTCGTCGAGCGAACGCTGCGGGGTTTGAAAGCGTCTGGAAAGCCAGAGGATGCCGACTACATCCGGATGGTCCTCGCGGCCATCCCCGAAGAGCTTGGCCGGAAGGTGATTGAGGACATGCAACCGGAATACGAAATCGGAGAGATCGAGCTCAAGGGCTATCTGTACAACAGGGCCTTCGACGAGGGACGTGCGGAGGCTCTGGCCTTCGCGGTGCTGACCATCCTCCGCAACCGCGGCGTCGAGCCCTCCGACGGTCTAAAGGCGGCCCTCGCCGACTGTCATGACGTCGACCGACTCGAACGGATCGTGACGCGTGCAACCGAAGTCGAACGCAGCGACGACCTCATCCTCGAACTGACCTCGTTCGACGGCTGATCGTTTCTGAGTCCGGTCTTCGGTCTCGAAGCTCGAGAACTCGAGCCGACGAACACCAACCAACGAAAAAGCCCGCTCATCTGAGCGGGCTTTTTCATCAGCGAGTCGAGCCCCGAGATCTCAGGCAGCCGGCGTGCTCGCGCGGTTGACAGCGAGGGTCAGACGGGAGGCGTAGCGAGACGCGGTCTTGTCGTGGATGACGCCCTTCGAGCTGGCCTTGCCGATGGCCTTGAGCGCGGTGGGCAGCCCAGCCTTGGCGGCCTCGACGTCGCCGGTGGCGAGGGCCTTGCGGACCCGCTTGATGTACGTGCGCATCGAGCTGAGGTGCATCAGGTTGCGAGCACGTCGCTTGATTCGCTGCCGGTTACGCTTTTCCGCCTGCTTGTGGTTCGCCATGGTTGGGACGGTTCTCTTCGTTCGGTAAGGAGGCCGTGGGCTCGACGATCGATCTACGCCCGGCGGACCGGGCGAAGGGGCGCTTTTTTGGCTCGTTCGCGTGGGCTTGTCAAGCTGGCCGGGCCCGGTAGGCTCCCGGCCGTGCAGTCCCGCCCGCTCGCTCGCCCGGTGAGGGTGTCGCTCGTGCTCGCGCTCACGAGCGCCTGCGTGTTCACGCCCCCGCCGCCGCTCCCCGGCGAGGAGGTCCAAGAGGAGCCTAGCGGCCTCGATGGGCCGCCTCCAGTCGGTCCCGAGGCGAAGGGCGAGGCGTCTGCCAGCAAGTCCCAAAAGGAGTTCCGGCGCGGGCAGGAGCCTCCGGTCGGGATGAGCCCGAGCGACATCCTGGCCTTCAACAAGGCCCAGGGCGATCCCGTCGAGGGATTCTTTGCGCTCGAAGAGGCGCTCGCCGGCATCGAAGGCGAAGGCGAGCTGTGGGTCGACATGCTCACCTCGCAGGGCGTGATCTCGTGTCGGCTCTTCGACGATCTCGCCCCGCTCACCGTCGCCAACTTCGTTGGTCTCGCTCGCGGTCTGCGGCCTTGGTACGATCGAGATCTCGACGAATGGGTGAGCGAGCCCTACTACGGTGGCACAACCTTTCACCGAGTGATCCCGGGCTTCATGATCCAAGGCGGCGACCCGACCGCGAGCGGTCGCGGCAACCCCGGGTACGTGATCCCCGACGAATTCCACCCGGATCTCCGCCACGACGCGATCGGTGTGCTGAGCATGGCCAACAAGGGGGCCAACACCGGCAGCGCGCAGTTCTTCATCACGCTCGCGCCGGCCGAGCACCTCGACGACGTGCACGCCGTGTTCGGCCGCTGCTCGGCCGAGAGCGAGCAGGTCCTGCAGGCGATCGCGGACGTGGCTCGCGACGCGCGGGACAAGCCAGTCGAGGATCAGGTGCTCGAGGAGCTCCGCTTCGAGCGAAGGTCAGCGGCCACGGGAGGCGCCGCTGGCAAGACGCAGCCCAAGCCCGCTGCGCAGCCCAAGCCCGCCGCACGGCCGGAGCCCGAGCGGCCGAAGCTCGAGCGCCCAGAGCTCGAGCAGCCGGAGCCGGAGCCCTAGCGCACCGCGACGGCCCGCGCCAATCGGCCCCCTTGGGGGCCCAGCAAGCGACTGCGAACCCGAAACCAGACAACAAGGAACGCGAAGCGCGGGTCGCTAGAT
>CBFGLP010000384.1:0-3955 GCA_965649595.1 uncultured Myxococcales bacterium
GGCTCGACCTCGCCCTGGCAGTGGTCGACCGAGTTCGAGGGCGACGTCAATGCGCAGGCCGAGTTCAAGGCCTGGCTCGAGGGCTTCAAGGGCCGCCTCGCCGGCATGCTCGCGGCGCGGGCCAAGGCCGACATCCTCGTCGAGTCGCTGAACAACCTCGGCGGCGCGGCCGAGGGCGCGATCTCGGGCTCGCTCGAGACGCTGGCCTCGGGCGACTTCGTGGCCAGCTTCAAGCTGACCACCTGCGCGCTTCCGGAGCTCAGCGCGGCTGTCAATGTCGTCTCGACGGCTGGCCAGGATCTGCAGGGGAGCGTCTCGGGCTCGCTCGAGATCTTCGGTGCCGTGGGCATCGGCGGCTGATTCCGCAAATCGGATCAGCACGAAAGAGGCCGCCTTCGGGCGGCCTCTTTTCAATTCAGCCCCTGTGGGGCTGACGAAGACAATTCAGCCCGCGAGGGCGGCTGATGAAGACAATTGATCCTGTTGGGCTTACGAAGACAATTCGGATCAGCACAAAAAGATAGTTTTGGTCTCCCAGACCTCTGCAGATATCGCCACGGATGCGATCATCTGGACAAAATGACTCGCTCGTCGAAAGGGGATCCAAGTAGGGCCAATCCTGCGACAAAAGACACGAGTGGATCGTAACGCCATTGTGGTCCTCGCGAGGACGATGCCATGCTCGCGCGCAATCCCCGAGGTCTCATGAACATCGACATCCGTCCTTCCATCGTCCCGATCCTCTCTTGTGGCTTGCTTTCGGGCATGCTGCTCTCCGCTCAAGGCTGCGAAGGGCTGAGCGACCTCGCCGAGCAGTGCGGTCTGGTCTGCCCCGAGACGGGCATCGTCGAAGGCAACGCAGCGATCTCCGGCGTCGTGAGCATCGACTCGTTCTTCTCGGCCGTGCTCGCGGTTCGAGACGCGACCGCCAGCGTGTCGGGCACCGTTCGAGCCGAGCTCGAGGGCATCGCCGCCTCGCTCGGCATCGAGGGCTACGCCGATCTCTCGATGAACGATCTGACGGCCCAAGTCGTGGCCGGGCTGCAGCTCAAGTTCGACACTTACCTCGACGGTGGGCTCGAGATCGTGTTCGAGCCGCCGCGCTGCGAGGCCGACATCGAGGTCGCCGCGAAGGCTGCGGCCGAGTGCGACGTCGAGGTCGAGCCAGGCGAGGTCTCGGCTTCGTGCGAGGGCAAGTGCGAGGTCTCGGCCGAGGTCGCGGCCGAGTGCGAGGCGATGGGCACGCTCGAGTGCACCGGCACCGCACCGAACTTGGACTGCTCGGCCGGCACCTGCCAAGGCACCTGTCAGCTCGAGGTCGCGGCCGAGTGCACGGGCACCTGCTCGGGTGAGTGCCAGGGCAGCTGCTCGAGCTGCATCGGTGGCAACTGCGACGTTCAGGGCAACGTGACCACCAACTGCGCCGGCTCGTGCATGGGTATGTGCCAGGGCACTTGCGAGCTCGAGGCCGGTGGCGGCTGTGCGGGTCGTTGCGAGGGCTCGTGCACCTACACGCCGGCGATGGGTGGCTGTGAGGCCGACGCGACCGCCAAGTGCGACGTCTCGGGGATGGCCGACGCGCAGTGCGAGGGCAAGTGCGAGGGCGAGGTCAGGCCGCCCGAGGTCAGCGCGGAGTGTCAGGCCAGCGTCGAGGCCAAGGCCAAGGCCGAGGTCCAGTGCACGCCGCCCTCGCTCTCGGTCCGCTTCGCGTTCAAGGGAGGCCTCGACGTCCAAGAGGAGGCCGAGTTCAAGGCCTGGCTCGAGGGCTTCAAGACCCGCTTCGCCGCGATGCTGGCCGCGCGGGCCAAGCTCGAGTCGGTCGGGGTCGCTGCCGAGGGGCTGATCACCGCGTCGGCCAACCTGATCCCCGACGTGATCGACGAGATCGAGGCCGAGGGCGGGCTCTCGCTGCGCGTCTCGGTCGGGCTCGGCTGCGCGCTGACCGAGGCCGAGGCGGTCGGTGGGATGCTGCAGGATTCGGTCGGGAACATCAGCGGCAGCGTCAACGCGGTCGCGATGGTCTCCGCCTCCGTCGGCGGGGAGTGATTGTTGCTGCGATCGATGACGCGAGCGGCTCTGGCCGCTCGCGTCTCGTCTTTGCGTGGTAGCTCGCGTCGAAGACCAACTGCTTGGTCGCCGGTGCCAGCGTCGAGGAGGCGGCTGCGGCAGAGCTTCTTCAAGGTTCGCGAGCTGCGCCGGATGTTCACCGCCGATCTCGCTCGGGTGCTGTGCTTGCAGCTGGCCGTGAGCATTCGGAGCGTCGAGCCGAGCCCGCCAGTTGGTCGGTCGCGGATTGTAGTCAAGCGTGGGCTCGACTTCGTGTCGCTCGCGCTCGATCAGGTCGCGTTCTTCACTGCCGAGCACGAGCTGGTGACGTTGGTCGATCGCGAGGGCCGCCAACCATCGTTCGCCGTGCAGGCGCTTGCCCAGTCGCATCGACGCAACACGTGTGAGGGTGAAGCAACGCCCATACTCGTGGTGGTGCGATGGCCACTGCACAGCGATCGACCGCACAGTTTTTGACGCGGGCTTCCGACTAGCCTCTGATCGCCGTGTTGCGACGAGCCCTCCCCATGCTTCGCCAAGCACCCCTGCGCCCAGGGGCGCTGCTCGTGTTCGGTGCGGCGCTGATGGTCGAGCTGGTCAGCGCGTGCAATGTCGTGCGGATCGGCGAGCGGACGCTCGAGCGCAAGCTCGAGCGACGCGGCTGTCAGAGCCAGACCGTCAAGCTCGGCGACGCGAACGTGCACTACTGGGAGGGCGGCAAGGGCAAGCCGGTCGTGCTGCTGCACGGGTTTGGGGCCTCGGCGATCTGGCAGTGGCACGAGCAGGTCGGGCCGCTCGTCAAGGACGACCACCAGGTGATCGTCCCCGACCTGCTGTGGTTCGGCAGCTCGTGGTCACGGCGACGCGACTACTCGATCGACCACCAGATCTCGACCGTGGTCGACCTGCTCGATCACCTCGGCGTTCAGCAGGCAGACTTCGTCGGTATCTCGTACGGAGGCATCGTCGCGCACGAGCTGGCCGCGATGCACCCTGATCGGGTCGACAAGCTGGTCATCCTCGACAGCCCCGGGCGCGTCTACACCGAGCAGGACTACCAGGGCATGCTCGATCGCTTCGCGGTCACCGACGTCGGCGAGTTGATGGTCCCGGACACGCCCGACCAGGTCCAGGTTCTGCTCGAGCTCGGCTACCACAAGCCGCCGCGGACGCCTCGCTGGGTCTACCCACAGGTGCTCGACGCGATGTACTCGCAATTCCGCGAGGAGAAGGAGCAGCTGCTCTCGACGCTGCTCGAGACGCTCGATGATCTCGACCGGCGACCGGGGCGAATCGTGCATCCGACCCTGGTGATCTGGGGTCGCGAGGATCGCGTGTTCCCGCTCGAGATCGGCGAGCGCCTGACCAAGCAGCTCGGCGAGCTCGCGCGCATGCACGTGATCGATGCGGCTGGCCACGCGCCGAACCTCGAGCACCCCGAGCTGGTCGCGGATCTGCTGGTCGAGTTCTTGGCCGACTAGCTTGCTGGTTTGATAGAGGGACCGAAGGGGGCTCTCCCGTCCCGGCACAGCCGTGACGGGGCCTTCACCCCCTGCCCGCCCCTGATGGGGCGTTGGTTCGAGCGGGCTAGAGAGAACGTAGCCGAGCGCGGCACAACCGTGACGGGGCCTGCCCGCCCGAGCCCGGGCGTTGGTTCGTGCCGCATCGAGCATGGTTGGGGTGAACGGCTCTCTCCCTGGACGCCAGAGTTCGGCTGTTGGTTTTCGTGCCGCATCGAGCAGAGTTCAGGTGACCGACGCTTCACCCGCACAATAGGCGAGATAAAGATCCATTTGAAGTTCTGCAGTACGCGTTTACACCGAATGATTATCTAACACCCTCAATCGAGACGCTCGAACGAAATCGGATTGCCTGACCAAAACTATATTGACCATTGGTGAAGCTTGTT
>CBFGLP010000385.1:0-2729 GCA_965649595.1 uncultured Myxococcales bacterium
GAGCACCCGCAGATGTGCCTGGGTCAACCGGAGCGCACAGGTTCAGCTCAGAGGATCGAACTGGCGACTCCTCGATCGGCAGTTCGTCATCCCCACCGCGAGCGTGTGCCCGAGCCCGAGCTGACCAACAAGCTTCACCAATGGTCAATGTAGTTTTGGTCAGGCAATCCGATTTCGTTCGAGCGTCTCGATTGAGGGTGTTAGATAATCATTCGGTTCGGTAATGCTGGCGACATCGAGCAGTCCACGCTCGACCGCTTGCTCGATACCCCCTCGCGCCCCTGCCACCAACGTTCACGCCTTGCACCCCCAGCGGTCGTACTCGGGCAGCTCCCCGCCGGTCCGAGCTCGCGTCCAAGCGTCCTGCTCCGCGTCCCAGCGCCAGTGGTTCTCCGCGTCCTCATGCGTCCACTTGGTCTCGTCGTCCATGTCCTGAATGCTCGTGCGATAGCGAATCCGCATATCACGATGTCCATCAGCGTTCAGATCGACGTGCTCGATCTTCGCCTCGACCTTCCCCCACCCCGACCCGATCGGCCGATCGATCTCGGTGTGCAGCCCGACCCGCGGCGGCTGCTCGCTAGCCTCGACGATCATTAGATTCGTGATGTCCTGCTCCCCGACCCCGGGGCACATGATCTCGTTGCGATAGCGAACCAGCAATTCGAGCTCGCCGTCATCGTCGTAATCATCGACGTAGATGCTGGTCGGAATGTCGCCAGCGTGCTCATCATCATCGCGCCAGGGGCGGGTCCAGTGCTCGAGCTGGACCCGGGTGGCGAGCGTCCAAGCGGGCATGTCGCGTTCGTCGATCGGCGCGGGCAGCTCGAGCACCAGGAGGTGCAGGGCAAAGCGAGCCGGGTCTGCGCCGTCCCGCGTGCGCACGAGCGCGACCCAGCGACGTGGACCGAGCTCCTCGGGCGGTGCGACGGACGCAGGCGCGGACAGACCCGCCGCGCGAGCGAGCGCGAGGATCTCGGTCCACGGCGGCTTGGGGACGCCGGAGTCACGCACGAGTGGAGCGCTCGGCGGCTCGGCTTTGATCGCTGGTTGATCGGGTGTCGTCGTCACGATCGAATCAGGCTCGACCTTGCTCGGCTCGACCTTGCTCGACTCGGTCGGGCTCGGCCTCTCGCTCGCGCGCGGGCTCGTGGGCACCACGTCGGGCGCGGCGTCCGTACAGGCAAGGCAGACCACCAGCAAGGTGCCACAGAGCGCTCGCATCGACTGATTGTACCCGCCCTGAACGCCTCATCGGAGCTGTCGAGAGCACGCGAGAAGCTGGCCAGAAGCGCACGAAGGGACCTGAATCCACGACTGGAGCGCTACCGCGCGAGCGCGTGATAGGGTCGCTCGATGCATCGCGCCCTGCGACCCCTCGGGTTCGGCCTGCTCCTCCTGATCGCGGCCTGTCAAAAGGAGCTGGATGAGAAGCCCGCCGCCGATCCGCTCGACGACCCGTGGGTCAACGCGATCGACGACGGTGAGCCCGAGCCGGTCGCGCAGGTCCCCGCGGATCCACCCACGACCACGGCCCCCGTCGTCGCGGGTACGACCGCGCCCGCGACCGCACCGACGCCTGCTCCGGTCGACGGCGCCAGCATCCCCCAGGCCGCGCTCGCCGAGGCGCCCACCACATCACCAATCGGTAGCAGCAGCACCGGCAAGTCCGCGCCCGCGACCGCGAGCGGATCGACGGCCACTAACAGCGCTACCGAAGCGACGAACCCCGCCGCGGTTGCCCCTGCCCCACCCGAGCCAACCGACCCCAGCGTCCAGCCTGCCGCGATCGAGCCCGCCCCTGCCCCGGCCGCCACCGAGCCAGCCAAGCCCGCCACGCCGCAGCCGGTCACGATCGCCGACTTCAACGGCAACTACCGCTACTCGGGCGGCTCGGCCCAACGCGAGGCGCTCGCGGCCGCGATCGAGGACGCGGTCCTGCAGCTCAACGTCGCAATCCGCGGGATCGGCCGCAAGCGCCTGACCAACACCAACCCAATCGACGACACGCTCGAGATCGTCGTCAGCGGCGACAAGGTCCAGACCATCTTCGAGACCGGGTTCGATGCCGAGTGCACGGTCGATGGCGGGACCGTGCACTGGACCAGCAAGAAGGGCGACAAGTACAAGGTCCGGGTCCGCAAGAAGGACACCAAGATCGTGCAGATCATCGAGGGCGAGGACGGGGTCAAGACGACCGTGTTCGTGCTCTCGGCCGACAAGCAGACCCTGACGGTGCACCACAAGATCGAGGCCGATCGGCTCGACGAGCCGATGACCTACAAGCTCAGCTACAAGCGCAAGTGACATGAGCGGGGCACGTGGCGCGAGCGAGCACGAGTCGGAGGCGGGCGCGGTCACGCGCTCGCGGACACCCGATCGAGCTCTGCTTGCGGGTCATGCTCGTCAGGGCGCCTCGCTCGTGCCTCCACCGATCGGTGTCGGGCTCGTCGATCACGCTGCGCCGCAGGCGATGCTGCGACCGCCCGAGTACGGAATCGCGGGCATCGACGGCGTATCCGAGCCGGTCGAGCCGATGTTTCGATCGCGCGCCGAGCAATCGTTGGGCCTCGACCTGAGTGACGTCCGGGTCTGGCGAGGGGCGCGAGCAACCAGCGATAACGCGGGCTTTGGCTCGCTCGCGTACACGGTCGGCCAGGACATCGTGCTGGGGCCGAAGGTCGCGAATCGAGCGGATCCCGTGCTGGCCCACGAGCTCGCCCACGTGG
>CBFGLP010000386.1:0-1605 GCA_965649595.1 uncultured Myxococcales bacterium
CGCTTCGTGTCGCACCGGATGTCGCGGCACAGCAACTACACGTCGGGCCAGATCTATTCGTCGGTGCTCGACAAGGAGCGGCGCGGCGACTACCTCGGCCAGACCGTGCAGGTCATCCCGCACGTCACCAACGAGATCAAGCAGTGCATCCTGCAGGCGGCCGAGGGCGTCGACGTGCTGATCTGCGAGATCGGGGGCACCGTCGGTGACATCGAGTCGCTGCCCTTCCTCGAGGCCGTCCGTCAGCTGCGGCTCGAGCTCGGGGCTCAAAACGCGATCTTCGTCCACCTCACGCTGCTGCCCTACATCGCGACCGCCGGCGAGATCAAGACCAAGCCGACCCAGCACTCGGTCATGAAGCTGCGCGAGATCGGTATCCAGCCGGACCTGCTGGTCTGCCGGGCCGAGCAGGCGATCTCGCTCGAGATCCGCCAGAAGATCGCGCTGTTCACCAACGTGCCCGCGACCAACGTGATCCCGCTGCCCGACGCCGACACGATCTATGCGGTCCCGCTGATCCTCCACGAGGCGCGCATGGACGAGGTCGCCTGCGAGCTGCTCAACATCTGGAGCCGCACGCCGCAGCTCGAGGGCTGGCGGCGGATCGTCGAGACGATCCGCGCACCCGAGCAAGTCGCGACGATCGGCGTGGTCGGCAAGTACGTCGATCTCCACGAGTCCTATAAGAGCCTGTCCGAGGCGCTCGTCCACGGCGCGCTGGCCAACCGCGCCGGCGTGAAGATCGAGTTCGTCGACGCCGAGACGATCGCCACCGAGGGGCCCGGCGTGCTCGCCAACCTCGACGGCATCTTGGTCCCTGGCGGGTTCGGCGAGCGTGGCAGCGCCGGCAAGGTCGCCGCGATCCGCTGGGCCCGCGAGAACAAGGTGCCCTTCTTCGGGATCTGCTTGGGCATGCAGCTCGCCGTGATCGAGTACGCCCGCCACGTCGCCGGCATCGCCGACGCGCAGAGCACCGAGTTCGAGCCCGATAGCAAGGATCCGGTCATCGCGCTGATGCCCTCGCAAGCCGGCGTCACGCGCAAGGGCGGGACCATGCGGCTCGGCGCCTACGACTGCGATCTGCTGCCCAACACGCTGGCTCGGAAAGTCTACGCCAACGCACGGATCTCCGAGCGCCACCGGCATCGCTACGAGTTCAACAACGTCTACCGCGAGCCGCTCTCCGCGGCCGGGCTGGTGCTGTGTGGCCTCTCGCCCGACGGCACGCTGGTCGAGATGGTCGAGCTGCCCGCCAGCGTTCACCCCTACTTCATCGCCTGCCAGTTCCACCCCGAGTTCAAGAGCCGCCCGACCGCACCGCATCCGCTCTTCACGGCCTTCCTCGGCGCGGCCTTGGACCATCAGCGCCGACGGAAGCTGGTCTGAGTCGCTACCGCGAGCCCCGCTGGTCGAGGGTTCGTCGGCCCGTCCGGTCCGAAGGGCCGCGAGGCGCAGGTTGTCAACCTTCGCGCACAGGCTCGACGCCGAACTGGTCCGACTCGGCACGGTGGGGCTGAGTGGGACCAATCAGCCCTACGACCCGACTCGCTTGCGTCAGCCCCACCGGGGGCTGACTTGCCTTCGTCAGCCCCACGGGGGCTGAAT
>CBFGLP010000387.1:0-2233 GCA_965649595.1 uncultured Myxococcales bacterium
GACATTCCGGCCGACATCGACGCCAATACGGAGCAAGCGTTTTGCCCGGGCCTTCTGATCCTGCTCTGTATCGGAGCCATCTTCCTCGGCGGTGGCAGCACCGGGTGTGCTCACGGAAAGGGCACCGGCTGTGATACGGGCAAGCCCACCACCCACCCCGATGAGCCCGCACCCGGGGACGGCGATGGAGATGAGCAGGACGAACCGCCGGTTCCGCCGGGTGGAGGGGACGCCGAGTGATTGACGCTGGCCACGAACGTGACCCCTTCTCGAGGAGTCGCCACCTCTTCTTCGCGCTCGTGGCCAGCGCCGCCTTCATCGGGCTCGACGTCTGGCTCGGAGACGGTTTTTTTGCCGCTCTGGCCCAGTTAGGCGCAAGCGGACATCGAACACTCCAATCCTCCACTCTCGCCGTGACCTTGAGGTTGTTGGTCGTCGCAGCTCCGGCATGGCTTGCGATGACTGTCTGCGACACCCGAAGCCGAGTCACATTCCTGCCCCTTCATTGGCGGACGATTGGTCTTGGCGCACCAGCGATCGTCATGCTCATGCTGGTCTACTTGCTCGGTATCGCTGCAAACCTCGACCCGAATGAGCTAGGTGAATGGGCCGATAAAGAATACCGCTTGTTCATCACCCCCACGGGCATTCACTGGGGTTGGTTCTTGCTTCGCACGGCCATCGGCGTGCTCGCCGAGGAACTGCTCTTTCGCGTCCTATTGCAACGAGCGTTCGAGGGCTTTATGAAGCAAGAACAGGCGCTCGTCGTCCAAGGTTTACTATTTCAGCTCGCTCATGCGTACCTCTACGACTACGGATTCTATCTCTACCAGGGGATCGGGGGCATTGCGTATGGCCTGGCGTTCATGCGAACCCGATCGCTCGCTGCGCCCTTTCTACTGCACATGGCCCACAACCTAGGTCACTTTGCAATTGTCGCCGCCAGCGTGGCATTGGCGGTTTAGCACCAACCCGAGGCGGGGTTGAGCCCCTCCTCGGAGCCGTTGTGCATTCGACCACGCCGGGTGACGATGCGAGCATGCTCCTCCGCCCCGACGCGACTTTTGTCGACCAAGCGACCAAGCGCGCGGAGCGGATCTTTCCCAGCGGCTCGAGCTGGCTGAACTTCGAGAGCCGACTCCCCGCCGCCGAGGTGTTCGCCAACTCCGTGCTCGAGCCAGCGATCGGGCTCTCGGGAAACCTCGCGCTGCGGACTTTTGCGAATGCTGAGTGGCAGAACTGGATCTCGTCGACGCAGATCGCCGTGTTCGAGGTCGCCACGCGGATCGGCGTGTCGCCAGTCGGTGATCGGCCGGTGGGGCAGGCGCTCTCTGCCGTCTACCAGAACATCACCGCCTCGCTGGACATGTTCCAGAAGCTTCAGAACCCGGGGTGGTCGTTCCCGAGCTACTCAAGAGCACCGGGTTGCAGGTGCTCCAACAGCTCGCGGGCCAGCTCCCCACGCAGAGCGGCGGCATGGTTGCGCAGGTGTTCGCTCAAGTGCTCGCAGCCGCGGTCTGGGCGGTCGACGTGGTCCAGTCGTTCAAGCAAACAGCGCTACAGAAGAACGTTTCGCTACCGCCACTCCAAACCGAGGACCCCGCCACGGACACGTGGCAGGTGAACCGCATCTATCAGCTCATGCGACAACAGGGCGAGGGCGGCGTCGTGTTCCCTGACGGCAAGATCGAGCCGGCCTCGAACGCGGACTACACCGGCTTGTTCCTGCCAGCCTATCGCTCCTCGATGCCCTGGCAGATCCAGTGGCGCGAGGGTGGCATCGCAGCTCAGCAGGGCAGCCCTCGTGTCGCTCGAGGGCCGAGCGGCGAGACGGCGTCGTATCACTTCGACATCGGCGATGGATCTACGTTCGGCTTCATGCCGGGGACCGGCGTCACGCTCCGCGTCCTACAGGCGTCCTTTCGCTTCTACCACACGGTTCGCGGAACCGAGGTCAACCGCTACACGGTGCGGTGTCGCGGCGTGGACAAGCCCTGCTTCAAGTCGGTCAAAGCCTTCGACGGGTCGAAGGACTGCCGGCAGTGCGTGGATGCGGAGTCGGTTTGGCCAGTCGAGGGCGTCGGCTGGGCCTACGGTGGAGCCCCGCTCAACGCGACCACCCCCGGCGAGAACGTCGGGGCGTTCTACCCGGCGACCAACAAGCTGCTCGGCTCGCTGCTCGACATGATCGCACGGCCCGGTCCGCTGCTGTTCACGATCGACGCGCACCGAA
>CBFGLP010000388.1:0-6342 GCA_965649595.1 uncultured Myxococcales bacterium
AGGCCGCGTAGACGACCCCCATGCCGCCGTGCCCGAGCTTGCGCAGGATCGTGAAGCGAGCGATCCGGACCGGCTCCGAGGGGAGCGCCCGCAGCGAGGGCCGAGTGTTCAGCTCGCTGTCTTCGTGGCTGGTGTCGTCCCCACCGGTCGGGGCCTGAAGCTCTCGCAACAGCCGGTTCTTGATCACCTGCTTGAGCACGGGATCGCTGCGATCGTCCCCGAACAGGCGAGCCTTGACCGCTCGTTCGTCATCCATGCCCCTGCTCTGGCGCGAGGTTCCGTCCACGGCATCCGAGTTAGTGTCGTTTGGGGCCGAATCAGTCACGAAAGGTGGTGGGGTTTTGCGCACCGAGCATCTCGCGAAGCGCGACGAATGGGTACCGAAAGCTTGTTCTCGCGGCCCCGAGCCCCAACGGCAGGTTGGTCGCCGTGGTCGTCGGCATGTGAGTCAGCGCGGTCGGAGGCACACGACCCGGCGCCAGTGCCGACATCGACCAGGTGGTGGCTGGACGTCGAGACGGGTTTCCGCTAGCCAACCCGCGTGTCGGTAGCGATTGCGGAAGAGCACCACGGAGGAGCGAATCGCCGCTTCGTCGTAGGCCTCGCGGACGAGAGCTCGGTCGAGGCGGTGCTCTACCGAGGCGACTCGCTGTGTGTGTCCTCGCAGGTTGGGTGCGCCGTCCGGTGCCCGTTTTGCGCGTCGGGAGCCAAGGGTCTGATGCGCAACCTCGCGCTCGACGAGCTGGTCGGTCAGGTCGAGGCGGTGCGCGAGCGGGTCGGCGCGGAAGCGGTCGCGCGAGTGACCGTATCTGGCGTCGGCGAGCCGCTCCACAACCACGACAACGTGGTCGAGTTCCTGCGCTGGTGTGGCGCGCGGGAGCTCCCGCTGAGCATCACGACCTCGGGCGGTCCGCTTCGACGGCTGCACGAGTGGCTCGGGCTGCCGCACCGCGGCATCACGCTCTCGATCCACGCGGGCACCGAGGCCGTGCGCGCGCAGACGGTGCCCAAGGGCCCCGCGCTCGAGCCCTTGTTCGAGCTGCTACGCGAGCAGGTCCCCCGGATGTCGAGCACGCGGCGACGCAAGCTCGCGCTCGCGTACCTGCTGCTCGCCGGCAAGAACGACGGTGACGAGGAGATCGACGCGTTCCTCGATCGCGCCGCGCCGCTCGGGCTCAAGATCCACCTCTATCGCTACAACCCGGTCCCGACCTCGACGCAGACCCAGACCGAGGACGACCGCTACCAGGCGATCTTCGACAAGCTGCTCGCGACCGGGCTCGATGTTCGCCGCAGCTCGCGGGCTCGCGTCGAGCCCAACGGCGGCTGCGGTACCCTGGTGGCGTTGCGCGGTAGCAGGCAGACGGACGCTCGCCCGGCTCGGGCGCTCTGAGCCGCAACAGCCGGTCAGGGTGCACGCGAGTTCGCGCACGGGAGCGTGGCGCGTTCGGCTATGTTCGCGGCCCCCGTGTCCGGAGACTCGCGTCGCTCGATCGGCTGGCTGCTCGTCTCGGCCGCGCTCGCGTTCACGCCCACGCGCGTGCACGCGGGCGAGGGCGAGGGCGACTCGAGCCCCGGGCCGATCGTGATCACGCCCAACGATCAGCCAGAGCACGCTCAGAAGCAGAGCCGCAGCGTGCCCGACCACGATCGTCGCGGCGTCCGGATCCAGGCCGTGCGGATCCCTGCCGACGCGATCGAGATCGACGGCAAGCTCGAAGAGGCGATCTGGCAGCAAGTCCCGCTGATGCCGGAGCTGATCCAGCAGAGCCCCGCGTTCGGCAAGCAAGCGACCCACCCAACCGAGATTCGAGCCGCCTACGCCGACGACGGGGTCTACTTCGCGTTCTTCTGCCACGAGCACCACGGCGACGTGATCGCGCCCTTCTTCCCGCGCGATCAGCTGACCCCCTCGGACATGGTCTGGGTCGAGATCGACTCGCGGGGCGACGACACCAGCGGGTTCTTGTTCGGGGTCACGCCCTCGGGTGCGATCTTCGACAGCCAGCTGTTCCGCGACACCTCGGAGGAGCTGCTGTGGGACGGGGTCTGGCAGACGGCCGCGGACGAGGTCGAGGGGGGCTGGAGCGCGGAGATCTTCGTGCCCTGGTCGACGCTCCGGTTCGAGCGCGGGCGCTCGAACACGATCGGGCTCAACTTCGCGCGGGTCGTCAACGATCAGCAGGAGACAGATCGGCTGAGCTTCGTCCCGCAAGGCGAGCCAGCCCGGGTGTCCGAGGCGATCGATTGGACCGGCATCGAGGACATCGAGGGCGGGCTCAACCTCGAGCTCCAGCCCTTCGCGTCCGGACGCTTCGTGCTGCAGCGTCCGGACGACAGCCTCGACCAGTCGTGGCGAGCGCTGCCCAACGCTGGCTTCGATCTCAAGTACGGGATCACCGGGGACCTCACGCTCGACCTCGCGGTCAACCCCGACTTCGGTCAGGC
The DNA here is from genome assembly GCA_965649595.1 of uncultured Myxococcales bacterium. Classification (GTDB taxonomy): domain Bacteria; phylum Myxococcota_A; class Polyangia; order Nannocystales; family Nannocystaceae; genus Plesiocystis. The sequence continues at coordinate 2,449 of CBFGLP010000388.1, forward strand.
CGAGGTCGACGCGGCGGTGCTCAACCTCGGGCCCTTCGAGGTGTTCTTCCCCGAGAAGCGGCGCTTCTTCCTCGAGTCCAAGGAGGTCTTCGAGACCCGCTTTCCGCTGTTCTACTCGCGCCGGATCGGCAACGCCCCGCGCCCCTCGGACGCCAAGACGACCGAGCGCACCATTTATGGCGAGCGCGAGGAGGGCGAGCTGGTCGAGCTCGATCCCTTCTCTCGAGTGCTCGGCTCGGTCCGCCTGACCGGACAGGTCGCGCCGGGTTGGGTGATGGGCGTGCTCTCGGCGACGACCGGTCCGACCTGGGGTATCGAGCGCTTCTCCGATGGCAGCGAGCAGCGGATCCCCGTCGACCCGCTCTCGGCGTTCTCGGTGGTTCGCCTGCGTCGCCACTTCGATCCGCAGACTTGGGTCGGCGGAATCGTCACCAACGTCGCTCGGGTCGGCGCCTCGCCCGAGGCGTTCACGGGCGGGTTCGACTACAACATCAACTTTCGCAAGCGCTGGATCCACGGCGCGCAGGTGATCGGCACCCACGACGGCGAGCAGGCTGGCATGGGCGGCTCGACCAGCCTTGCTCGCTCGAGCCGACGGACCCGCTGGGAGATCGCCGGCGAGTTCCTCACGCCCAAGGCCAATTTCAGCGACCTCGGGTACATGACCCGAACCAACTACATCACCGGCGCGACCGCGATCAGCGTGTTCAATGCCCAGCCAATCGGCAAGATACGCACGCTCTCGGCCTCGGCCGACATCTCCTTGAGCAGCAGCTTCGCGGGCCAGATCCTGGAGAAGAACCTCGGCACCGACTACGTGCTCGAGACGCTCGGGCTGTGGCGGATCTCGGCGTTCATCGGCGGCCACCTGCCGCAGCTCGATCTGTTCGAGACCCGCGGCAACATCCCCTACGAGGTGCCGATCCACTGGTGGACGGGCGCTCGCTTGTCGACGCCCCGCAACAAGCGAGTGTCGGGCTCGATCGGCGGCAACTATGGCGAGCAGAAGGGGCGACCAGGGCCGGACCTGTTCCTCGACGTCGCGATTCGCCCGATCGATCGCCTGCAGTTCGCGCTCGGGACCAGCTGGAGCGGCAGCTTCGGGCGCCCGCGCTGGGTCGCCGAGCGGGAGATCGATCAGGCGCCGATCTTCGCCCGCGCGACGATCATGACCTTCAACACCAGCCTGCGGGCCACGCTCGCGATCACGCCGCAGGTCTCGCTGACCAGCTTCAACCAGCTCTTCTATTCGACCGCCCATCACACCAGCTTCTACGAGCTCACCGACCCGCGGACGCTGGTGCCGATCGACTCCGAGGGCTGGTATGGCGAGGTCGACCGGGCGTTCACCAGCATCATCTCGAACACGATCTTGCGCTGGGAGTACCTGCCCGGGAGCTTCTTGTTCGTCGCCTACACCCACCGCAGCGCGCTCGCCCAAAACGCGGATCTGCTGACCTTCGCGTACACGAAGCAATTTACCAACCTGAGCGCGGCCGGGGCCCAGCACGAGGACGTGCTGTTCTTGAAGCTCGGGTATCTGTTCGGGTTCTGATCGCTAGCAAGGGGCTAGGCCTTGCTCGCCACCACCGCCCCACACTCGCAGCACTTGGGCGGCTCGCGAAGGACGCCGTACGCCTGAGCGCAGCCGACTGAGTACACCATCAACAAGGGCAACATCACGACATAGTCGGCGCCGATGATCGGGAGCGCCGGGATGAAGGGCACCCCGAGCAAGAAGTAGCCCTTGACCCAACGCCGCAGGCGAGGGTCATCGTAGTCGGCCTCGACCTCGGTCTCGCACCTCTCGCAGTGTCGCCGCATCGGCGGTGAATCTAGCCCCGCGTTGGCACGATGATCGCGCACGGTAAAAATGGCGCCCTGCGCTCCCGCATGATCGAAACGTCGCGGTCCAGGCACTAAAAAGGCGAACCCTCGGAGCCGCCATGTCGAACCGGAACCGCATCGTCGCCGCCCTCGTGATGCTCGCGCTCATGCTGCTGCCGTTCTCGACGAACGCTGCTTCGCTGGTCGAAGACAGCGTCCGCGTGGCGCCGAGTATCCAGGGGATCGAACGCGAGGGAGACATCCCCCTGCCCTAGGCGGGCGAAAAGGCCCTTTGCATGGTGGTGGATTCGACCCGACAACGATTGTGGGTTTGCGAGGAGACCTCTGGCTCGGCATGATCGCGGTGGGCGGTCCCCGGGCCGCTCGCTCGACCCTCGCGTGCACGAGGACGAGGGAGACCCCCATGCAGAACCCATCGCTTCGATATGCTTCGTGGACCGTCGGCTTGGCGCTGACGCTCGCCCTCCCGCTCCTTCGTCCCTCGGTCGCGCAGGCTTGCGGCGGGACCTTCTGCGACTCGGGCCCGACCTCGATGCCGGTCGATCAGACCGGCGAGAACGTGCTCTTCTACCTGACCGAGGACAGCGTCGAGGCGCACATCCAGATCTCGTACGACCCCGAGACCGAGGCCGAGAAGTTCGCGTGGGTGATCCCCGTGATGGCGGTGCCCGAGTTCGAGGTCGGCTCGCAGCTGCTCTTCGATGCGCTGCTCAACGGCTCGGTCCCGCGCTACGGGCTCAGCACCCAGACCGACTCGTGTGGCGACGACGGTGCGCTCGGCGGCGACGCTGGTGACGAGGGCAGTGGGACCGGCGCCCCCAACGAGAACGACGGCGAGGGCGAGCCCGGCTCCCCCGATGTCGTCCTGCAAAAGACCGTCGGCGCGTTCGAGATTAGCGTGCTCGAGGGCGGGACGGTCGAGGGCGTGATGACCTGGCTGGGCGAGAACGGCTATCAGCAGGATCCCAACTCGGAGCCGATCCTCGAGTCGTACCTGAACGAGAACTTCCTGTTCGTGGCGATGAAGCTGGCCCACGACGTCGGGGTCGGCGAGATCCACCCGATCGTGATCCGGTACCAGGGCGTCGAGCCCTGCGTGCCGCTGCGCCTGACCGCGATCGCGGCCCAGGAGGACATGGACGTGCGGGTGTTCTTCCTCGGCGAAAAGCGGGTCGTGCCGGTCAACTACCGGCACGTGCTGATCAACCCGCTCAAGATCGACTGGTTCAACCAGGCCGCCAACTACAAGGAGGTCATCACGATGGCCGTCGACGCCGAGAACGCGGACGGCAACGCCTTCGTGACCGAGTACGCGGGCCCGAGCGACGTGGTCCAGACCTCGACCTTCTACAACCCGGCCTGGGATCCGGCCCCGATCGCCGCGCTGGTCGACTCGCCGGTCGGCGTGGTCGAGGCGCTCGAGGCTCAGGGCCTGATGGTCTGCGATCCCGAGTGGGACACGAAGTGCACCTTCAACCATCCGCTGCTCGAGGGCATCCTCGGCCAGTTCGTGCCGGTCCCGGACGGAGTGACCGCGGTCGAGTTCTACGACTGCCTCGAGTGCTTCGTCGACCAGATCGATCTCGCGGCCTGGGACGCGGCCTCGTTCGCCGTGATGTTCGACGAGCGGATCATCAACCCGGCCGAGCACGCCAACGACCTGGTCACGAAGAACCCCTACCTGACCCGGATGTACACGACCATCTCGCCGGCCGAGATGGGCGCGGACCCGATCTTCCGCGAGAACAGCAAGCTCGGTGACGTGGCCTCGCTGCGGATCGCCACGCAGACGACCTTGTGCGACGGGGGCGTGACCGTCGACCTGCCCGACGGTCGCCAGGTCTACTTCCCGCCCGGTGCGCCGCTCGTGTGGCCCGAGTTCACCGACGAGATGCCCTGGGAGGAGGACGTCGATCAAGCCAGCATGGCCGCGGAGGCGCCCTTGATCAGCCTGACCGACAACACCTCGCGGATCGACGAGCTGCTCGACGAGTGGAACGGCACCAAGAAGGACGAGGCCGACAGCACCAGCGAGATCGGTGGGTG
>CBFGLP010000389.1:0-2449 GCA_965649595.1 uncultured Myxococcales bacterium
CACGCAGCCGATTGCTCGGCCACCGACGCCGCCGCGCTGCAGAGCTGCCTCGCTCAGCTCGGCCCCGGCGACACGCTGACTCTCGAGCCCGGCGAGTTCCCGATCAACAACATCTCGCTGACCAACCTCGACGGCCAACCCGGCGCTCCGATCACGATCCGCGGCACGCTCGGCCCGCAGGGCGAGCGGCTCAGCCACATCATCGGTCAATCCGCCGGCTCGAACGTCATCGACATCATCGCGAGCAGCCACCTCGAGCTGCGCGACTTCGAGCTGAGCTTCGTCGGTGGCGCCCTCGATAACGGCGTCGACTTGATAAAATTCGGTGGCATGGACGAGGCGAGCCACGACATCCTCATTCATAACCTCAATCTCCACGATTGCGGAAATGTAGCGATCTCCTCGCAAGCCCGCGAGATCCATAATATTACGGTCACCGACAGCCATATTCACGATATCGGCGGCTCGTGCTTTTATTGGGGCTATTACGAGGACGAGAACCCGCTCCGCTGGGCTCACCACTCGCAGATCGTCCACAACCTCCTGCAGCGTTGCCCGGCCGATCCCGCGTCCGAGACCCACTACGGCATTCAGCTCAAGAGCGGCAACCATGACAACCAGATCGCCGACAACGTGCTGGTCGACGTCGGCGGGACCACCCGCGCGGGCATCATCGTCTACCACAGCGCGCTCAAGCCGGTCGGCTCGCCGCTCGAGGGCAGCAACCGGATCGAGGGCAACCTGCTGATCCGCTCGCGCAACGAGGGCATCAACGCGGCCGCGGGGGCGATCATCGCCAACAACGTCGTGGTCGACGCGGCCGGGATCGCGATCTTCCTGCAGCCGCGCAGCTACGGCGGAGCCACCTACTATGGCTCGCTCGAGGTGCTGCACAATACGGTCGTTCAAACCAGCGGTGCCGGCGAGGGGATCCGCTGGACGGACGCGGCCTGGTCGCTCGACGATCCAGCGCGGCCGAGCGCGTTCGTCGGCAACCTCGCGTTGATGAGCAATGGCGCGAGCGGGCTGCGGCCGCCCTCGGCAAGCGCGACGATCGACAGCAACGCGACCGATGGCGAGTCCAACGGCAGCCCGGACACCCTGATGCTCACGGATCCGGCCGCAGCGCTGGTATCGCTCGTGTTCGGCGAGCCGGGTTACCTCCTGCCCAGCGAGGGTGGCCCGCTGATCGATCCGGACATTCTCGGCACGGTCGAGCTCGACTTCGCTGGGGCATCCCGCGACGCTAGCCCAGACATTGGCGCCTATGAATGGACTGGTCGGCTGCCGCCGATCCTCAGCGAGAACGCGTTGAAGCCGGATTCGACCGGGGACGGGAGTGGCGATGGTGATGGTGATTCGAGCGATACCGCCGATGAGGATTCTGACGACACCGGCAGCGGTGACACGGACTCCAGCGATTCGAGCGCGGACGAATCGACGGGTGGCGACTCGGGCGACGACGAAGTTGGCGATCAGGGCGACGAAATCGGCGATGCCACCGACGGCGCGAGCGCGACCGACGAGGGCTCGGCCTGCGCGTGCTCGGCCGAGCACGAACGAGCGCCGACAGGCCTGCTCTTGCTGCTGGCCGGGCTCGCGTTGGGATTGCGAGCGCCCCGCGAGCGGCGGGGACATTGAAATCAGCGGCGTCACGAGCATCGATGACTCGTCGCGGTCGCATCGCAGTTGACAGCTAGCGAGGCGCTCGAGCAGCCGGGGGTGGTCTGCGTGCTCGGGTCGTGGTCGACGACGCCACGAGCACGAGCCACGAGCGTAACCGGCTGGCCGAACTGCTCCGCGGACGCCGAGCCGCGGCGTTGACCGGGAGCATGATGGTCCGCGGGGTGATGCCGGCGATTGGTTGGTTGGGCAGCCCAGTCAAGGCATTGCCGCTCGATGGACTGGATCAAGCCCTCGCTTACCTCGGCCTGCCCGAGTCGAGCTGGGCGGAGGTTCATGCGGCGATGGCAGGGCTGTGTCGCACGTGCGGGGTACGCTGGCCCGCCTCGCTGCGCACGAGCTAGCGTAGGGACGCGCTTGGAGGACCGATCGGTGACTGGTCTACGTCGGTCGCCCGAGCGCGCCGCCGCGGCGGTACACTCCGGCCATGCGACTCGATAGGCAGCTACCCCTTTCTCTGGTTCTCCTGACGTCCGTGACTCTGCTCGGCTGTGGACGGAGCCCCGAGGAAGGGACCACCAACGCCGACGACACCGGCACCGACGACGAGGTCGGCACCAGCTCGGACAGCGACTCCGAGTCGAGCAGCTCGGACTCGAGCAGCTCGGACGACGCGACGACCGACGAGAGCGACTCGAGCTCGAGCGAGGACGAGAGCTCGAGCGACGACACGACCGAGTCGGACTCGACCGACGCGACCGAGTCGGACTCGACCGACGCGACCGACGAGTCGGACTCGACCGACGCGACCGACGAAACAGACGGG
>CBFGLP010000390.1:0-1587 GCA_965649595.1 uncultured Myxococcales bacterium
AGCCACTTGCCGACGTCCTTGCCGAGCGCGTCGGTGACCAAGTCGACCATCTTGCAGGTCCGGACCGCGCGCAGGGTGCTGCGGCGGGCGTCGAAGCTGGCGCTCACCTGTCCGCTGCTGTCGACGATCTCGCCGTGCAGCACGATCTGCTTGGGCCCGCTGTAGCGGCCGCCACCCGCGGCGAAGATCTTGGTGACCTCGAGGCGCAGCACCCGGGCGCCGCCGGTGGGATCCTCGGCCAGCGTGGTCGGGTACTTCGAGCGCTTGGCGATCTCCTTGGGCAGATCGTGCTGGACGTCGCACTTCTCGCGCACCGCATCGGTGACGCCCGAGTCGGGGGCGAAGGTCGCGGGTCCGATGGTCAACACCGCGGCGTCGGGGCTCGCCGTTCCCCACTTGGGCCCGAAGCAGCCGAGCGAGGGCGCGAGCGCGAGGGCGAGGCCGAGCGATAGCAGCGAGGAGCGAAGCGTGGTCATGTCGTTACGATCGACCAAGGTTCGTCCCTCGATCAAGGGTCGGGCCGTGGTTCGCACGCGACCCTTGGCAGCCGAGGGGCTGTATCGCCCCTCCACAGCGACGGTGCCCGACGGGGTGGTGAGGAGCCTGTCGGTGTCGGACACTGGTTGCGTGTGCACGATCCTCGCGGCCTTCGAGGTCTGGCCCGACACGCCGCTCTTGATCGCGGCCAATCGTGACGAGCGGCTCGGTCGGGCCTCAGAGGGGCCGCGCTCGTTTCGAGCTGGTGAGCTGTGCGAGCGGGCCGTCGTCGCTCCTCGTGATCTCGTCGCTGGCGGCACCTGGCTCGGCATCGCCGACACCGGGCTCTTCGTCGGCATTACCAACCGACGCAGCGTCGCGGATCCGCGTCGACGCTCGCGCGGCGAGCTGGTCTCGCTCGCGCTCGGGGCCGGCGAGCGCAGCCAGGCTCGCTCACGGATCGAGGAGCTGCACCCGCGCGACTACAACCCCTTTCACCTGCTGCTCGCGGACCGCTCGGGTGGGGACGTGCTGTGGTCCGACGGCGAGCGGCTGCACCACGTCGAGCTCGGACCCGGTGTCCATTGGGTGACGGAGCGCAGCTTCGGCGCAGGCGAGAGCCGTCGGCACGCGCGGCTCGATCAGTGGGCGCGCGAGCTGGCCGTGGGCCCGCGGCCGAGCGTCGAGGACCTCCGACGGATTCTCGCCGATCACGATCGGTGGGGCAGCGAGCCGCCGCCGGCCTACTGGATCGGGCTGGACGCGATGTGTGTGCACGCCAATCCGCTCGACTACGGGACCCGCTCGTCGACGCTGGTGCGGCTCGGTCCTGCAGGGGTCGATGGGACCAGCGACGTCGAGCTGTACCACGCCGCGGGCAAGCCCTGCGTAACGGCCTTCGAGGATCAGTCGTCGCTTCTGCGTCGCCTGTTCGCGGCCTCTGACCGAGCTTGATGGTTCAGGAGCCTTCCGGTCGAAGGCGCTGCCAGTCGAGCCCGAGCTTGCGCATGCGCGAGCGCAGCGTGTGGTCTTCTGGGTGTCCCAACGACGCTCGAAGGGATGCTCCAGGAGATGTCACGGGTGCATGTCTTGGCTCGATAATATGCTCGG
>CBFGLP010000391.1:0-4137 GCA_965649595.1 uncultured Myxococcales bacterium
CAGACCTCGCCCGCCGCACAGTCGGCCGTGCTGTCGCAGAGCGCACCTACGGGGAGAGTGGGTCCGGGGACCGAGCCTCCCTCACCACCACCTTCACCCTCGTTGGAGGCGCCGGTCTCGATCGTGGGTTGTGGCTCGTCCTCGTCGTCGGGCTTGGCCGTGTCGGCGGGCTCGTCGGTGGTCGGCTGAGACGAGCCACCGGTTCCGGCGCTCGGGCAAGCGGTGAGCGGGAGCAGCAACGCGGCTGCGAGGGCGGGGAGGAATGCGCGAACTACGACGCGGCTGAGCTGCACGAAGCGGAGCGTAGCAGGCTGCGAGCGTGGCGTCGGGCCCTCGGTTCGCTACTCCTCGCGCGTTCCTGGGAGCATCGGCACGAACACCACGCTCGAGACCTCGCGCTCCTTCGTGCCCTCGGGGGTCCGCTCGATCAGCATCAGCGACTGTAGATACGAGGCTCCAACCGGCGCGATCAGGCGTCCGCCGACTGCGAGCTGATCGATCAGCTCCTGTGGAACGCGCGATGGAGAGGCGGTCAGCATGATCACCTGAAAGGGTGCATGCTCGCGCCAGCCCGCATATCCGTCAGCGTGGCGCACGTGCACGCGGTCGCCATAGCCGAGCTCCTCGAGCGCCTGGCGAGCTTGCTCGGCCAGCGCCCCGACCCGCTCGACCGAGTAGACTTCCGCACCCATCTCGGCCAGCACAGCGGCTTGATAGCCGGAGCCAGTCCCGATCTCGAGCACTCGATCGCCGGGCTGGATGCTCGCCAGCTCGCTCATCTCGGCGACCATGTAGGGCTGGCTGATCGTTGCGTCGTGCCCGATCGGCAAGGCGCTGTCGATATAGGCTGCGCTGCGCTCGGAGTCCGGCACGAAGCGATGCCGTGGGACCGTGCGCATGGCCGCGAGCACGCGCGGGTCGACGATGCCGCGCGCCTCGATCGTGTGCGCGACCATACGCTCGCGTCGCTCGCGAAGCTCGTCCTCGTCGATGTCCTCGTCGACCTCGTCGACCTCGTCGAAGTCGATGTCCTCGTCGAGATCGTCACCGATGTCGTCGTCGCCCATACCAGCACCATAGCCGGGCCACCGCTCGCCGCTCGTGTTCGCCTAGCAGCGCCCTCGGGCGCGGCGCGCTGGTTCTGCGCTTGTCGGCGATCTCCCCGCGGCGCTATCTTCAACGCGTGGACAGCCTCGCCGTCCGCCTGCTCGTGGGAGCCCTCGTGCTGCTCGGTTGGCCCGAGCGCGCCGAGGCTCGCGAGCCCGAGGTCCAGCTGCGCTTCGAGCCGCAACTCACGCTGCGACTGCAGCCCGAGAGCGCTCGCTTGACCCTCGATCTGCCGCCCGAGCTGTTGCCGGTGATCGAGCCGCTGCCGGGCACCGGGTTGCGCCTGACCGGCACCTTCAAGCAGTGGGACTTCCAGCTCCCGCCACTCGGCGGCCGCCATGGCTCGCGACGGGGTGCGCACGCGAGCGCCAGCTTCGGGGCAGGGTTTCGGCTGATTGTCGACGACCCGCTGCGAGCGGTCCGCTTTCGCATGAGCGTGCTCCCGCGCGCAGCCGTGGCCGAGATCGCGTTTTGAGCCGCGATCACGCTCGCCTGGCGGTGAGCCGTGCGAAGTAGATCCCGCTGAACACGAACCCGATCAAGCTGACCGCGGCCGTGACCCACGAGAAGCCGACGAAGAACTCCAGCCAGTCGACCTCGGCTTGGCTGAAGTTCTTGAACAAGAGCACGTTGACGGAGCCGACGTAGCCGAACGCATCGGTCACGTAGATCATGAAGACCGAGGTCGCGACTACGCCGGTCGCCGCGATCAAGCGATCGAAGAGCACGCAGCCATAAGGCACGTAGGCGAGGTAGAGGCCGACGCCGTCGAGGATCATCCAGGTCATCCCGTCGATCGCTCCGGTGAGCAAGAGCGCGGTCGAGCCGGCGATCAGCAAGGCGCCTGCGGCCATCAGCCAGTGCAGGAGCAGCAGCGCGCGTCGGTTGTCGCGGATCAAGAAGATCGCGGCCAGCAGCGCCAGCACGCAGATCGCCACCACCGACTCGCTGCGCGCGAACGCGGTCGCGTCGAGCTGGCCGAGCTCGGCGAAGATCTCGGCTTGGAAGTTGTCGCGGAAGTCGCGGTAGGCGGTCAGGAACACATACAGAGCCGTGAGCGCGGTCAGGCCGGGCGCGAATTGCCTGAAGAAGGCGCGTCGGTGCGTGCTGTCCATCGGCGCGCGCTCGACTCGGGATGCGACGTCTTCTTCGCTCGGCGGCGGCAGCCGGTCGAGCATGAGCACGGCGAGCAAGAAGGGCGCATAGAAGATCGCGCCGGTCGCCGCCGGCATCCAGGCCTCGGGGACCCCCGCGTCGAGCAGCGCTCGGCCAACCGTCTTCACGATCCCGCTCGAGACGATGTACGAAGCCGAGAGCCCGGCGCCGAGCAGCTCGGTCGTCTTGCGACCCTCGAGGAACCCGAACACCAGCCCCCATACGGCGCCGAGCGGCAGGCCATTGAAGAAGATCGCTACGACCTGACCCGCAGGGGGCAACAAGCCGAACGCGACCAAGGCCAGCTCGGCCGCGCTGATCAAGATGATCAGCATCAGCGCTCGCTGGGAGCGGGCGGTCTCGCTGACGACTCGGATGCCGATGAACTTCGACAGCGCGTAGCCGATCACCTGGCTGATGACCAAGGCGATCTTGAGCTGGATCCCGAACACCTCGCCGGGGAAGCTGGCGGCCGCAAAGGGCTTGCGGAACGCGTACATGCAGAAGTAGGCCGAGAACGCCGCTGCGATCGCCCACGCAATCAGCAAGCTCGGCGCGATGCGGGAGGAGGGCTGCGGCTCGGCCACCAGGGGCAGGATAGCGGGCGAGTGTCAGTTTCGGGGATCGAGCAGGTCTCCCGTATCGAGCCGGGTAGGCGAGGATTCTTCCGGTGCGTCGTGTTCGTCCCCGGGGCTAATTGTCCACTCGCCCAATCTCTCGTTGACCAGGTACCGCAAGCCGGTATATGCGGATCGGAGCCCGGACGATCTCCGGCCTTCGAGGATCTCTCCAACATGAACAAGCGATCGATGATGCTCGAGTCAGTCCCTGGCGGGTTTTGTCAGCGGCTCGCCGCTGGGGGGCTGAGTGGGTTCGCGGTCCTGGCTCTCGCGCTGACCGTGGCCGGTGGTTGCAAGGGTCGTACGGCGGCGTGGGAGGAGAAGGGCGACACCAACAAGCCGGAGCCCACCGGTAGCACGACGACCCCGGAGGCCGAGGCCGGCCCTTACGCGGCGGGGCTCGAAGCCTGGAAGGGTCGCTCGGACAAGGCCAAGACCTTTGAGGCCATCGCGATCTGGGAGAAGGCGATGGGCTGCAAAGAGGGCACGAGCAACCCCAAGGAGCGCTGCACCGACGTGCCGACCACGGCCGAGAACGCCGAGCTGCTGGCGATGCTGACCCGCGCATATTACTACGCGGGCGACGCGTTCTTCCGCAACAGCGAGGCCGACTATCTCGAGTACAACGATCGCGCGGTCTGGTGGGGCGAGCGGGCGCTGATCGCTGCTTCGCCCGAGTTCGCCGCCAAGATGCGCGACAAGGCCAAGTTCCACGAGGCCATCGTGGTCGTCGGGATCGAGGGCCTGCCCGCGATGTACTGGTATGCGTCGGCGCTCGGCAAGTGGGCCCGGGCCAAGGGCTTCGGCGTGCTGGTGGGTCAGAAGGACAACATCAAGGCGACGATGAGCCGCGCGCTCGAGCTCGACCCCAACTTCTATCACGGCGGTCCGCACCGCTACTTTGGCGCCTTCTACTCGGTCGCCCCGGCGTTCGCGGGAGGTGACACCGACAAGTCCAGGGAGCACTTCGAGAAGTCATTGGAGATCGCGCCCTACTTCATCGGCACCAAGGTCCTGATGGCCGAGAACCTCGCGGTCAAGCTCGATGACGAGGAGATGTTCGATCGCCTACTGCAAGAGGTGATCGACACCGACATCTCGACGATCCCCGAGGAGATCCATCCCGAGGCCAAGGTTGAGCAGGACAAGGCCCGCGAGATGCAAAAGAAAAAGGAAGAGGAAGATTGGTTCTGATATTCCCCCCCGCAGACGCCGTGCACTCAGCCACGCACGGCCGCTTCGCGGCCGCGAGGTC
>CBFGLP010000392.1:0-7604 GCA_965649595.1 uncultured Myxococcales bacterium
CAACCGGAGTGCATGGAGGCCGACGAGGACGGGCGGCTAGGGCAGGTGCACTCCACAGCAAATGGGGCATCCGAAGATGCCTGCAAAGTGTATCTGGTGGACTGGGCAGACGGTTCGCGTCGTCTCGTGTTGGGGACCCCACCCAGCCTGGTAGACCACCAGGTTCGTAGCGACCGACCCGAAGTCTAAAATAACAGCCTGGCAGGCAGTCCAACCTAGATTTTCAGCGAGGCAGACGCTCTGATTCGTCCGCGCTGAAAAGCTAGCTGTCTTGAGCGCATCCAAGCGCGGGATGTCTCTGTATTTTTGCATGAGGTCGGCGAAGTGGCTCTTGTTGGAAGTGGCCACCGTTCCCCAGAGATCGAACGAAATTGGATCCTCCATCAATACCCCCACCCAGACAGATCACGCCCAATCTGCCGCCCCAACACCGCGTTGTTATCCCGGTGCAGCTCCATCAGCGCCCGCGCCACCTCTTCCGACAAAAATGGCCGCTTGCGCTGCTTGACCAAGGGATCGATCGTCCGCGACACGATCGCCGCCGGATGCCACTCGTTGCCGATCCTCCGCCGGATCGCCCGCTTGATCGGCATCGGCACCTTGTTGGCCATCCGCGCGACCGTCGACGCGAGCGGGGACCAGCGCTCGTTGACGCGCTCGCTCGTGTCGGGGAACACCCCGCCCTCGATCCCCGCGAATTCGTAGAACGCCCGCAGGAACGCGGCGCTGTCGTCGGCGAACAGCTCGAAGGGCAGGGTCAGCACCGCATCTTTACCAAAGCTGCGCCGATACCAACGATCGAACGCACCCCAGTCGAGGTCCCGCGCGTCGACGTTGGGCCCATTATATAGTCCGACATTGTAGCGATCGAACGATTGGCCATCCCAATTCAAATAACGCTCGATCGACGTGGAAAAACCGGCCTTGAGCAATTGTGCATAGGCCGACTCGACCCACTTGTCTTGCCGACGCACGACCAGCCAGATCTGCGCGTTCGGGAACAGCGCGTGCAGCATGTCGGCGTTGACGGCGAAGTTGCTGTGGTTCTCGATCGGCCAGCCGACGATCGCCTCGGAGCTGATCAGCACGGTCGGCGCGTCCACGCCCGCGAGCCACTCGCCGATCTCCTCGGCGTGCCGCGCGAGGTCGATCGACGCGGCGTTGCGAAAGAAGAGCTCGAGCATGAAGCGCTCGATCGGTCCGTCGCCAGGCTGAGGGCGGTGGAGCGGGTGCACGAACGCGACCCCTGGGAGGTTGGGGAACACCCGCTCTTGCAAGAAGGTGGTCGCGGTCTTGTGCAGGCCGACGTGCAGGATGATGCGCTTGCCCGCGGTCTCGACGGCGTTAGTGGAGGGCACGCGCCTAGCATCGCACGGCGCCGCGCAGGTCGACACCTCGGCCGCGGGGCTGAATCTCAGTCGCGTCGATAGGCGCTGCCGTCCCGCCTGCGATCCTCGGCGTGCAGCTTGGCGAGGTTGGCTCGCGCCTCGCCGACGGCCTCGCGCACGGACTCGCGCAGGTGCTTGTCGAGCTCGGCCAGGCGGACCTCGCCCTCGCTCGGTTGGATGCGGGCGAGCGCATAGGCGGCACGAACCTGCGTGAACACGGGCACGAGGAAGCCGCGGGTCAGCTTGGCGACCGCTTCGGCGGCCTCGGGTGGCGCGGCGGTGCCGAGCACGGCGAGGGCCTCGAGCGCGTCGTCCCGCAACGCGCGGCTCTTGAGCGCGGCGACCAGCCGTGGGCCGCCCTCGGATCGGCGCGCGGCCGCCAGGGCCCGCGCCGCCTCCCAGCCGACCGGCCCTCGCCCCTCGTCGGTCCCGAGGATCCGCGCGAGCTCGTCGCAGGCAGCAGGGCCCGGGGGATCGAGCATCGCCAGCGCGCTGATCAGGTTCTCGCGGATCGCTTCGTGGCGCTCGCGCTCGAGCGCGGCGAGCAGCTCGGGCTCGGCGGCCTGCTCGGCGACCTCGACTAGCGCGGGGCCGGCCTGAAAGCGCACGTCCTCGCGCGGATCGTCGAGCAGCGGGCGAAGGTCCGCGATCACTTGCTGGACCATCCGCTCGGCCGCGCTCGTGTCGGCGCTGCCCGAGGCTGGGTGGGCGATCCATTGCCGCGCGGAGCTGCCGATCAGCGACAGGGCAATCACTGCGCACTCGCGGACGAACACCGAGTCGGCGTCGTCACGCTGGTTGTCGAGCGCTTGCTTGGCCCGCTCGCGCGCCTGCGGGGCGCCGAGCTGGGCGAGCCCGAGCAGCGCGAGGCCGACGTTCTGGGCCGACTTGTCCTCGCAAGAACGCTCGAGCAGAGCGACGACCTCGTCGCGCCGGCGGTGCTCGCTGCGAGCCCACCACACCGGTGGTCGCTCGCCGAGCTCGTCGAGCAGGGCAGGCGCGAGGTTGCGGATCGCGACGTTGCGCACATCGGGCTTGTGGTGCACGGCGTCGCGGATCGCCGCTGCCAAGGTCAGCTCGGTGGCCATGTGGTGTTGCTCAGCGGTTGATCTCGAGCAGCAGCTGCTCGAGGCTCAGGCGGACGTTGGGGTTGCGGACCAGCGCGGTCTGAAAGCCCTGCACTGCCTGCATCTGCTTGGCCAGGCGTTGATCTCCGATGTCGAGCTTGGGCATGCCCCGCAGGCCCTCGCGACCACGCAGGCGCTCGCGCAGGTGCAGCAGCCACAGCTCGGCCAGGCGGGTCGCGGCGGCTCGCTGGCGGGCCGGCGACTCCTTTCCTTCGGACTTGGACTCGCCCTCGCCCTCAGCTTCGCCGCTGTCTTTGCTCGCCTTCTTGCTGGCTTTCTTGCTCGTCTTCTTGCCCTTGCTCTGGACCACGACGACGGCCCCGTCATCGCTCGCGCTCGGCTGCTCGCCGGGCTCGGGCGTGGCGATCACTGCCTCCTTCCAGGCCGACCACAGCGGCGAGCGATCGCCCGCGAACACGGCCGCGGGCCCCGACTGCACGGCGCTCAGCGTGGTAGCGAGCAGCCGACGGGTCGGCTCGAGGCTGGGATCGCTGGCTAGCTCGAGCGCGAGGCCGGGGCTGCCGTCGGCCAGCGAGATCGCCAGCTCGAGCCGGTCGCGGTCGATCGTGTCGACGAGGTCGCGGCGCTCGAGCTCGCGAGCGATTACGGCGCGGACGTCGTCCTCGGCGAGCCGCTCGAGCGGGATCGTCATGCAGCGGCTGAGGATCGTGTCGAGCACGTCGTGGATGTTGGTAGCGATCAGCACCCAGTGGACGCCCTCGCGCGGCTCTTCGATCGCCTTGAGCAGGGCCGCGGCCGCGGCCGGCTGCATGCGATCGGCGGGATCGATCACGATGACGTGGGCCTTGGCCTCGAAGGGCGCGTGCTGGGCTCGCAGCGCGGCCTCGCGGGCGGCCGCGGTCGAGATCGTGCGGCTCTTGCCCTCGCCCTCGAGCCAGCGCAGATCGGTGTGGTTGCCGGCGAGCAGGCGCCTGCAGGTGTCGCAGCGACCGCAGCCGCTCGCGGGCGCGACCTCGCAGCAGAGCGCACACGCGAGCCCGCGCGCTAGCGTGGCCTTGCCGATCCCGCGTGGGCCGGCGAACACGAGGCCGTGGTGGAGGCGGCTCCGCTCGATCGCCCGGGAGAGCATGGCGCTGACCCGACGGTGCCCGACCACGCCTGGGAAGCCCGAAAATGCCGCTGCCATGGCGGGGGCAGCCTACCGCATGAGGCCTGCCGATCCGACGCTCTGGCGAAGCGCGTCTGTCTTGGTCACACTGGAGCGCGGCGCTTCGCGCCCAGTCGATCCGATGAGCACCGACGACGACAAGCCCGGGTTCTTCTCTCGCCTAAAGCGCGCGATCTCCAGCAGCGTCGACGAGGCCATCGACTCGGTCAGCGATCCCGGCCAAGAGCTCTCGCTGCTGATCGACGAGCTCGGCGCGGAGATCAAGAAGGCCGAGAAGGACCTCCAGCAGACGATCGTCGACCGCAAGCTGCTCGAGCGAAAGATCGCCGAGATGGCGACCAAGGAGCAAGGCTGGGTGACGCGGGCCGAGCAGGCGATCCGGCTCGGCGACGAGACGCTCGCGCGGGCGGCCCTGCAGCGCAAGGTCGAGCTCGGTCAGGAGAAGGCGGAGCTCGAGCAGGCGCTGGTCGAGCAGACCAAGCTGATCGAGGACATGCGCGAGCACATCAAGCAGTCCAAGGCCAAGCACCAGTCGCTCACGCTGCGCCGCGGCACGCTGATGGCTCAGGCCCGCGCGGCCAAGGCCGGCGGCAGCTCGGCGGCCTCGGTCGGGATCGGCAAGTCGGCCAAGCTCGACGAGATCGAAGGGAAGATCGCCGCGCTCGAGGCTCTCAACGAGGTCCACGCCGAGACCCACGGAAGCGAGATCGAGGAGGCGCGGATCGACGCCGAGCTGCGCAAGCTCGACGCGGGGCTCGAGCTCGACGCCGAGCTGGCCGCGCTCAAGGCCAAGATGGGCGGCGGCAAGGCGCTGACCGAGGGCAAGGGTAAGGGGTAGCCCAAAGTGGCCCCCGCTCCGGTCGGACGAGATCGGCCGGCGCCGCGCTGGCAGCTCGCGCTGCTGCTCGTGAGCGTGGCGCTGGTTCTGCTCTCGGCGTTTCCCTACTTCGAGACGATCCGCAACGCCAACGAGACGCCGCGGCTGATCCAGGCGATGGCGCTGGTCGAGACCGGCGAGTGGGCGATCGACGGGGCGAGCCGCCGCCGCATGCCGCTCGGTCCCGACATCGCGCGCAGCCCCGAGGACGATCGGCTCTACCCCAACAAGCCGCCGGGGGCGAGCTTGGTCGGGGCGCTGGGCTTCGTGATCGCCAAGGCCGGCAGCGAGCCGCCGAGCTTGCGCGAGTTCACCTGGTGGGCGCGGCTGCTGGCCGGGATCGTGCCGACCCTGCTGATCGTCGCGGTCGCGTGGGGGCGCCTGCGCGAGCTCGGCTATGGGGCAGCGGTCAGCGTGGCGGTCATGCTGGCGTGGGTGTTCGGGACGCCGATCTTCTCCTATGCGCGGCTCTTTTATGGTCACGCGCTCGCGGCTGCGCTGCTCTACCTGGGCATCGTCACGCTGCTGCGTGGGCTCGAGCGCGGCTCCAAGTGGATGCTCGCGCTCGGAGGAGTGCTCGCCAGCTCGACGATCGCGGTCGAGTACGGGGCTGCGTTCGCGGGCCTGCCGATCGCGGTGGTCCTGCTCGTGCCGGTGGTTCGAAGCGGCGCAACGACGAGCGCCCGCCGACGCGCGCTGAGCCGAGCCGCGATCGCGCTAGCGGGGGCGCTCGTCCCGGTGGTGCTGCTGGCGATCTATCACCAAGCGGTGTTCGGCTCGCCCTTGTCGACCGGCTATCACCACGCCGCCGACCCAACCTTCGCCGAGCTGCACGGCCGCGGCCTGCTCGGGCTCGGGCTCCCGCGCGGCGACAAGCTGGTGATCGACCTCTTCTCGCCCAAGACCGGGCTGCTCTACTGGTCGCCGCTGGTGCTGTTCGGGGTCGCGGGGCTGGTTCGAGCGACGCGCTACTCGGGTCCCCGACAGCAGGCCGCGCGCCTGCACCTGGCCGTGTTCGTGGTCGTGCTGGTGTTCGGGCTCGGGCTCTCGTTCGAGGGCGGCTGGCGGATCGGTCCGCGCTACCTGGTGGTCGCGCTGCCCTGCCTGCTGCTCGGGATGGCCGAGGCGCTCGAGGCCTGGCGCGAGCGGATGGCGGTGATGGGCCTGTGGGGCTTCGCGCTGGTCTGGTCGCTGCTGGCCAACAGCCTCGCCGCGACCGCGTGGCCGCACATCGATCCGACCAACATCGGTGAGCCAGTCGGAGAGGTGTTCCTCGCGCTCCTGCGTGACGGTCGGGGTCCCTATGGCTTGCCGCAGTGGCTGTCGCCCTCGATCGGCATGGGCGTGGCGGTCGCGATCCCCTGCGTGCTCGGCTTGATCGCTACGTTCTGGGTCGTGCTGCAGCGGCAGGCTTTTGTCGCGCTGCCGCTGGTGCTCGGTGGGTTCGGCGGAGCGCTGCTGGTGCTCGTGATCCTCCCGCGCGTGATCCCGGCGCACGAGAAGAGCGAGCGCAACTTGAAGTACATCGAGTCGGTCTACGAGCCGCGCCTGCACGAGGTCGACGGTCGCTGGGAGCCGGTCGAGGGGACGACGCGCAAGCTCTTGCCGCTGTCCGCCGAGCCGCGCTGAGCAACGCTCGTGGAGAAACGAAAGGGCCGGCGATTGCTTCGCCGGCCCTTTCCGTTTGGAGCGGAGCAGAGCGCTCCGCTCACTTGAGCAGGTTGCCGCCGCCGAGCGGATCGTCGTTGTCCTCGCCGGGCGCGATCTTGTCCTTGTCGTCGCGGGTCTTGTCCTCGCGTGGGAACTTGGTCGGCGTGAAGAGCAGCGCGAGCGCGAGCGTGCCGTCCTCGGTCCACAGCACCTCGCGCTTCTTGGCGGTGAAGTCGGTGGTGAAGGGCGGGATCACCAGCGAGCCGTCGCGGCTGTAGGAGAGCGTCACGTCGAGCTTGCTCTCACCCTCGCTGCCCTCGACGTTGAGCACGACCTGATGCGTGTGGTCGGCCCCCTCGAAGTCGAACGTCCAGTCGTTTCCGTACGAGCGCAGCTCGCCGCGGTGCTTGACGATCGTCCCGTCTTCCATTCGCAGCTCGATCTTCACCTTGGCCCCGAGGTCGTACTCGGGTGGCTTTGCTTGCTCGCCCTCCGCGGCGGCAGGGGCCGAGACGAGCATTGGGGCGACGAGAGCTAGGGGAAGTGCGAGAGCGAAGAGACGCAGACGCTGCATGATTGCGAGTGTACGCAGAGCCAACCGCGCAGCAATACGATCTTCTGCGCCGTTCGGGGGTGGAAACACGCACGTGGGTGCGCGGGCGTCGAGATCAGCGCCCGATCAGCGTCCGAACGAGCCTTCGCTTGAGCTCGCCGGTGTAGGGCGGCGCGAGCAGGTGCAGCAGGTGCGGCCGGCGTTGGTGATAGACGGCCTTTTGATGGCTGAAGGTCAAGAAGCCTTCACGCGCGTGGTAGTGGCCAATCCCGCTCGCACCTACCCCACCGAAGGGCAGGTTGTCCTGCGCGACGTGGATCGCGGTCGCGTTGATTGCGAGCCCGCCCGAGACCACGCGATCGCTGATCCGCCGGATCGTCTTGTTCTCGTAGCTGAACACGTAGGCGGCGAGCGGGCGCGGGTGCGCGTTGATGTAGTCGATCGCCTCGTCGAGCTCGGTGTAGGTCATGATCGGCAGCAGCGGGCCGAAGATCTCGTCCTGCATCACGCGCATCGAGTCGTCGACGTCGAGCAGCAGGGTCGGCGGCAGCTTGCGCGCGTCGGTGAACGACTCGGCCGACTCGTCGCCGGGGTTGAGCTCGAGCAGCGTCGCGCCCTTGTCCTTGGCGTCGTCGAGGTAGCCGAGCAGGCGGCTGCGGTGCCGCTCGTTGATGATCGAGGTGTACTCGCTGTTGCCCGCCAGGGTCGGGTACATCTCGGCGACCAGCTTGCGCAGCTGATCGACCAGCGGATCGAGCTTGGACTCGTGCACGAACAGGTAGTCCGGCGCGACGCAGGTCTGCCCGGCGTTGAACAGCTTGCCGAGCATCAGCGGGCCGAGGCCCGGGCCGATCGGGAACTCGCGGTCGATGATCGTCGG
>CBFGLP010000393.1:0-4730 GCA_965649595.1 uncultured Myxococcales bacterium
GTCATCTCGTCGAAGTGCGGGTGGTACATGAAGGTGCCCGGGTACTTGAGCGTGAACTCGTAAACAAAGGTCTCCCCGGGCGGGATCGGGCGCTGGTTGAGCCCCGAGACCCCGTCCATGCCGTTGGGCAGGATCAGCCCGTGCCAGTGCACGGTCGTCGCCTCGGGCAGCTTGTTGGTCACGTAGATGCGCAGGCGGTCGCCTTCGATCGCCTCGATCGTGGGCCCGGGCGTGCCGCCGTTGTAGCCCCAACACTCGGCGCGCAGGCCCGGAGCGAACTCGTGGTCGACGACCTCGGCGATCAGGTGACCGACCTTGACGCCATCGACGACGCGCCAGGGCAGGGTGGTTCCGTTGGGCGTCACGACGGCGACCTGGCCCGGCGCGACGGTCTTGCTCCGGGCGCCCGGCGTGGCGGGCACGCTCGCCTGGGGGTTCTCCGCGTGCGCGTGACGGGCCTTGGTCAGCAGCGCGGCCGAGGCCGCGAGCCCTCCGAGTTGCATGAAAGAGCGGCGATCCATGGTCAGTGTCCTCCCGATTCCCGGCTCGAGCTGTCGGCTCCGAGGGTGGTCCGCGTTTGCCCGCCGTCCATGTCGACGCGGGCGCCGGCGATCAGCGCCTCGTAGGCAGCGACCGCAGCCCAGTACGATTCGATCGCGTCGATCTCGGCTAGCTGCAAGTCGAGCTGATCGCGCTTGGTAGCGAGCAGCTCGAACACACCGATCTGCATCGCGTTGTATTGCAGCAGCGTCTCGTCGACGACCTTTTGCTGGGCAGGCATCACGACGTCGGCGAAGTGGCGCGCTTGGCCGTGGGTCGTGAGCACGAGGTTGCGAGCGTTGCGGGCGGCGGAGCGGACGTCGATCGCGAGGCCGACGTAGCGCTCGGTCATGCCGTCGAACTCGGCCTCCTTGGCGCGGGTGGTCCCCTGGTTGCGGTTTGCCAATGGGACCTCGAGGCTGACGCCGCCGCCGAACCGCCAGCGGTTGTCCATCGGGGTCGTCGGTGAGGCGCCCTCGGGCGGGGCCGCGAGCGCGTGCACGTCGACGGCGATCTCGGGCAGCCAGCCCTCGGTCCGCGAGACGCCGGTCTCGCGGGCGAGCGCCTCGAGCTTGCTGCGGGTCGCGGCCAGCTCGAGGCTCGTGTCGACGGCCCGGGTCTCGATCTCGTCTACGTCCGGGGGCGCCTCGGGCACGGGCGCGAGCGCGGCGCTGACCGTCCACTCGATCTCGTCGCCGTGCAGGCCGAGCAAGCGAGTCAGCCGCTCGCGTCGCTCGGTCAGCTCGAGCTCGAGCTGGCTGACGGCGATGCGTCCGCGCTCGTAGGCGGTCACGCGGGTGGCCGCGTCGAGCTCGCGCATGCCACCCGACTCGCGCAGCGCGTCGGCGGCGTCGCGCCCGGCTGCGAGCGCGTCGAGGCTGCGCTGAGCGATCGCCAGGCGCTGCTGGGCGGCTTGAACGGCATAGAAGGCCTGACGGACCTGGTAGCCGAGCTCGATCACCGAGGCGGCGGCGTCGTAGCGGGCGGCGTCGAGGTGCGCGGCTGCGGCCTTGGCCCGCAGCGGCGCGAGGATCACGTCGGTGAGGTCGTACTCGACCCGCAGCTCGTAGGCCGACTGACGCTCGGGCAAGGCCTCGAACTCGAACACGGGGTTGGGCAGCACGCGGGCCTGGATCAGCTGGCCTCGCTCGATGCCGAGCTCGCGCAGCTCGGCTCGCAGCGTGCGGTTGTTGAGCAGGGCGACCTGCACGGCGGTGTCGACGTCGAGCGGCTCTTGCAGCAGCAGCTCGACGTCTTGGTTGGTCACGAGGTTGTCGGGCTCGTCGGCGTCGCCTTGCGGGAGATCGAACGCGACCGGGCTGTTGGCGAGGTCGCGGACGCGAGCGAGATCGGAGCTGCTCGACCAGGCAGCGCAGCCGCTCAGCAAGGGCAGGGTGAGCAGCAGCGACGAGGCTAGCCGCAGGAGCGGGGGGCGAGGGGCGGGGCGATGGGGATCAGTGGTCATGCTCGCCTCCGGATCCATGGTTGGCGTGGGGATCGGTGGGCACGGCGTCGCCGTGCCCTTCATGCTGCTCGGCTGGTTCGGGCGCTGGCTGCTTGCCGTGGCCGTGGTGGTGGTGCGCGGAGTGATCGACGGGCTTGGCCTCGCCGAGCCCCTCCCAACCCGGGACCTTCTCACCGGGCAGCGGCGGGTCGCTCTCGAGCGAGACGTTCAGCCGCGCGGGCGTTCCCGCGGGGGCGTCGCTGGCGAGCGGCGAGTCGCTCGGGACTTCGGGCAGCTTGCGGCTGCAGCCAGACACGAGGAGGCCGGCGAGGAGGCCCAGCGAGAGCAGGACCCGCCTCGCGCGGCCGCGTGGACGAGGGGAGAAGAGTCGGAGGTCCATGATGGTCGTCCTACTTCGAGTCGAAGCGTCGCTGCGGGATCGCAGTTACAGGGGGCGCGCACCATACCCTTCTGCCTCGATCGCCGAGACGATGGTCACGGCCTCGACGCTGGGCCGATGGGTCACGCGCACCTGCTTGTTGGCCAGGTCGACCTCGACTCGCTCGATGCCGGGGAGCTGCTCGAGGGCGCCGTGGATGTGCCGCCGGCAGCTCCCGCAGGTCATGCCGTCGACGTGGAAGGTGGACAGTTGGCTGGTTTGGTTGGTGCTCGTCTGCATGGCAAGGCTGCGGACGCCCGACCCACGGGGCCATTACAGGGCCCGTGCCCGTCAGTTCGTCATGGAGCCCGCGTAATGGCCCCCGGTCCTCGGCGTCGGCCGGCGCGAGGACACCATGACCACCACGACTGCAATCGTTCGAGGGATGACCTGCGCTGCTTGCGTAGCGCGGGTCGAAAAGGCGCTCGTTGCCGTGCCAGGCGTCGAGCGAGCGGAGGTCGACTTCGCGACCAGCACGGCGCTGATCCGTGGCGAGGCGGATCTGGAGGCGCTGCGCGGAGCTGTCGATCGAGCGGGCTACGAGCTGCTCGGGCTCGACCAAGGCGTTGGGGGCGCTAGCGCACCCATCATGAGCACGGCCACGACGACGCCGAGCACGGCGCCCGATCGCGCGACCTTGCTCGAGCAGGCCGAGCAGCGCGAGCAGCAGGCGCTGCGGCGCGATCTGCTGATCGCTGCGATCTTCGGCGTCCCGGCGATCGGGCTCGGCATGGCGCACGGAGCCCTGCACGCGATCGCGGGCGAATATGGTGGCTGGCTGCAGCTCGCCTTGGTCACGCCGATCGTGTGGGGGCCGGGGCGTCGGTTCTTCCGGCTGGCCCTAAAGGCGCTGCTGCAGCGCAGCGCCGACATGAACACGCTGGTGAGCCTCGGTGTGCTCTCGGCCTGGATCTGGTCGACGATCGTGCTGCTGGTGCCGGGGCTGCTCGGCGAGCACGTCTACTTCGAGGCTGCGGCGGCGATCGTGCTCTTCGTGCTGCTCGGTAAGCTGCTCGAGTCGCGGGCGCGTCGGAGCCTCTCGTCGGCGGTGAGGGGCTTGCTGACCTTGGTGCCCACGGCCGTCGCACGAGTCGAGCGGCGACCCGGCGAGCCGGAGCGCGAGCAGATGGTGCCGCTGAGCCAGCTGCGCGTCGGCGAGCTCGTGCGCGTGCGCCCGGGCGAGCGGATCCCGGCCGACGGCGAGGTCGTCGAGGGCCGGTCGAGCGTCGACGAGGCGATGCTGACCGGCGAGAGCCTGCCGGTCGACAAGCACCCGGGGAGCCCCGTGTACGCGGGGACGGTCAACCAAACTGGCGTGGTATTGATACGGACGCAGAGCCTCGGCGAGCAGACCCGGCTGGCGGGCATCGCCGCGGCGCTCGAGCAGGCTCGCGGCTCGCGAGCTCCGATCGCACGGCTCGCCGATGTCGTGAGCGCCTACTTCGTGCCGGTCGTGGTCGGCATTGCGACGCTGACCCTGGTGATCTCTTGGTTGCTCGACCCGAGCTCGGCCGGGCTCGCCAGCGCGATCGAGCGCTTCGTCGCGGTGCTGGTGATCGCATGCCCGTGCGCGCTCGGCTTGGCGACCCCGGCCGCGATCGCGGTCGGCAGCGGCCGCGCGGCAGCGCTCGGCATCTTGGTCAAGGGTGGGGCGGCGCTCGAAGCCGCGAGCCGAGTCGACACGGTGCTGCTCGACAAGACCGGCACGCTGACGACCGGACAGCCGAGCTTGACCGACGTGATCGCGATGCCCGACTACCTCTCGCAGGAGGGCGTGCTCTTTCATGCTGCGTCGCTCGAGGCCGCGAGCGAGCACCCGCTCGGCAAGGCGGTGGTCGCGGGAGCGAAGGCGCGGGGGCTCCCGCTCGTGCCGGTCGACGAGTTCGAGGCGGAGATCGGTCGGGGCGTGCGTGGCCGGGTGGGGGATGCCTGGGTGCTGGTCGGGACCACGGCGCTGCTGGCCGACGATGGGATCGACACGACGCCGCTCGAGCAGCGAGCGGCCGAGCTGGCCGAGCGAGGTCGAACGCCCGCGTTCGTGGCGGTCGACGGCGTGCTCGCGGGGTTGATCGCGCTGGCTGATCGTCCGAGCGAGCGAGCGGCCGCGGTCGTGCGCGAGCTTCGGGAGCTGGGGATCGAGGTCGCGATGCTGACTGGTGATCGAGCCGGGACCGCCCACGCGATCGCCCGCGAGCTCGGCATCGAGCAGGTCCACGCCGAGCTCGATCCGGTCGGCAAGGCCGCGATCGTCTCGGCGCTGAGCGAGCGCGGTCGGATCGTCGCGATGGTCGGCGACGGCATCAACGA
>CBFGLP010000394.1:0-4425 GCA_965649595.1 uncultured Myxococcales bacterium
CACCGCCACCGCCTTGCCACGACGTCGCCGCGCCGCTCGAGCAGGTCTGGAACGAGGAGCGGGCCAACGAGCTAGGGCGGGCGTTCGCCGCGAGCGGGTTGGTCTACGCGGAGGACAGCCGCGCGCGCGTGGTCGCGGGCCTCGACGTGTGGGCCGATACCTGGTCGACACAGCGGACCGATGCGTGCGAGGCGACCGAGGTTCGCCGCGAGCAGTCGCCCGAGCTGCTCGATCTGCGGATGGCATGCCTCGATCAGCGCTTGGCCTCGTTCACGGCGCTGGTCGAGCTCTTGGTCAGCGCCGACGCGACGGTGGTCGAGAGGTCGATCGAGGCGGTCGAGAACCTCCCGCTGCTCGAGCCGTGCGCCGACCGAGCGTGGTTGCTCGCGCTGGTGCGCCCGCCCGAGGATCCGGCGCTGGCCGAGCAGGTGAGCGAGCTGCGTCGAGCGGTCGCGCGGGTGAACGCGCAGACGGACGCGGGCAAGGCCACGAGCGCGCTCGGGGAGGCGCAGACGATCGACGCGCGGGCACGCGAGCTGGCGTGGCTCTCGACGCAAGCCGAGGCTGCGCTCGCGCTCGGCCGCGTGCAGCAGGAGCTCGGGCAGTTCGGCGACGCGCGAGCCAGCTACGAGCGAGCGTTCTTTGGTGCGCGGCGAGTCGGTGATGACGAGACCGCGATCCCGGCCGCGTACCTGGACGCGTACGTGCTGTCCGTTGGGCTGGGCGATCACCAGACCTCGGCCTTGTGGCTGCGCCACGCCGAGGCGGAGGCTGATCGGTTCGGCCGTGACGATCTGCGCGCCGAGGTGTTCGCGATGCTCGGCATCCGTCACTACCTGCTCGACGAGATGCAGCTGGCGGCGAAGACGTTCGAGCAGCAGGTCGCGCTGCACGATCGGGCGGGCACGCGGCCAGCCGAGCGGGGGGCGGCACACGTCAACTACGGGACCGTGCTGACCCGAGTCGATCGCCGCGCCTTCGAAGCCAAGGCGATCGCCGAGCTCGACCACGGCATGGCGCTGCTCGAGCAGGCGTTTGGGCCCGACCACCCTCAGCTGGGCTTGGCGCTGGGCAACTACGCGACCGCGCTCGCCGATCTCGATCGCCAGCCCGAGGCGATCGAGCGCTATGAGCGGGCGCTGCGGATCCTCGAGCGAGCCTACGGCGGCGAGCACCCAATGACCGCGCTGACCCAGCTCAACCTCGGGCAGAGCCTCGTGATCGAAGATCGCGAGCTCGAGCGCAGCCTCGCGCTGCTCGAGGCGTCGTTGCAGACCCACGAGGCGGTGTTCGGGCCCGAGCATCCGATGACGGCCGAGTCCTTGCGAGGGATCGGGCGCGTGCAGATCCGGCTCGGCCGCCCGACCGAGGCCCTCGCGTCGCTCGAGCGAGCAATCGCGATCTGGGAGGCGAGCTTCGGGTTCGGCAACGAGGCGGCCGCGGTCGCACGCTACCTGCGAGTCACGGCCTTGCTCGAGCTCGATCGTGTCGACGAGGCGGTCCGCGAGTACGAGCTGATCGAGCGCGAGTACTCGCGTTCACCCGCGCATGCTCGGACGCCGAGCAACTCGCTGAGCCTGGCTCGGAGGCTGATCGAGCACCCCGAGCATCACGACCTGGCGCGCTCGCTGCTGCATCGTGGACGGGCCCTCGCCGAGCGCGAGGGAGACCGAGAGCTCGCGATTCGGGCGAGCGAGCTCGAAGGGCAGCTCGACGCACAAACTCGTCAGCGCTGACCGATTCACACGCCACGGGCTGCTCGTGGGGGGATGCGTGAGCCGGTCAGCGATGGCGAGTCGAGGGGATTTTTCCATTCAGCCCTAGCGGGGCTGAAGAACACCAACCGCGAAGATGGGATCGCTCGCGACGACGAGGGAGGTTTGCGCGAGCCAGTGACGAGTGGGCCTGAGCGAGAGCCGAGCTCAGAAGGCCGCCGCGCGCTGCATGTCGACGGGGCGCTGCAGCGAGGGGACTCGCGGACGCGGCCACTCGATTTGGTGCTTGATGATCCGCCGCTTGAGGGCGTGGCGCGTGATTCCGAGCAGGATGGCCGCTTCGACGATGCTCCCGGCAGTTCGGAGGGCTTCCTCACAGAGTTTACGTTCTGCGTCGGCGAGGTTGAGGGTTTCCAGGGCGATCGGCATGAGTCGACGATAGTGGGTTCACGATGCGGAGTAAAGAAGAAACGGCATTCGTGGACACGTAAAAATCCAGTGGTGAAGGGCTACAGGTGACCAAATTCGTCAGTAGAGGCCGAATTTGGGTATCCATTGAATTGGGTCTAAAGCACCAAAACTAGGACTGCTGATCTCGATACCATCATCGGCTCTCGAAAATGCGCAGTTACATAGTGGATTCACTATAGGCGCGTATCGGCGCATCACGGCGCGAAAAGATAGCAGCCATGTAGGAGAACATCGTCCTCAATGCGCGGAATCGTCGCGCTGGGGTCCCTCCGATCCGGCGAGTAAGATGCGGCTCCTCGTGTCGGACCCGAGTCGTGCATCCGCTCTGTCTGCGATCCGCGTGCTGGTGGTCGATGACGAAGTGAACCTGCGTTTCGCCATCGAGCGTGGCTTGCGCAAGACTGGTCATCACGCCGACTCGGCCAGCACGGTGAGGCAGGCGATCGATCGGCTGCGTTCGCAGCCCTACGACATCGTGGTCACCGATCTACGGATGCCGGGCGGCGATGGGATCGAGCTGGTTCAGTGGCTCGGTAGCTACAGCCCCTCGACCAAGATCGTGGTGCTCTCGGGCTTCATCACCGAGCAGATCCGGCGCGAGTACGGCGGGCAGGCGACGATTCGCTTGATCGAGAAGCCCGTCGAGCTCGGTCGCTTGATCGGGATCGTCGAGGAGCTCGGTCCGCGCCGCGGCTTCTATGGCAACTCGATCGAGGTCGAGCTGTTCGACTACGTACAGATGGTCGCGCTCTCGGGCCGCGACAAGCTGGTCAAGGTCACGACGCCGATCAGCGAGGGCCGGATCTGGTTCGAGCACGGCGACATCGTCCACGCGACCTTCGAGCAGTGGCGCGGCGAGCTTGCGTTCTACAAGATGCTCGCGGTTGGCCGCGGCACCTTCACCGAGGTGTTCTATCAGCCGCCGCCCAAGCGCACGATCATGGGCTCGAGCACGGGCCTGCTGATGGAGGCGGCCCGGCAGATGGACGAGGGCACGCTCGGGCTCGAGACCGGCGGCATGCAGGTCGACGGTCACGACGACGAGACCTCGTTCGCCGATCTCAACGAAGAGAGCTCGCCCGAGATGGTGCTCGACAACTCGGAGGAGACCCCCGCGCCGGCGGTCGCCTACGAGGTCGAGACTGGCGAGATCGAGCTCGGCAGCGAGGACCACGGGGTCCATGTCCGGCCGCCCGCGCACCCGAGCGCCGAGGGTGCTCACTCGGCCATGGGCCTGCTCGACGATCCGGAGACCCGCGAGCTGATGCTCGGGCAGTTCTTCGAGTTCGAGGGGGTCAACGGGGTCGCGATCATCTCGAGCACCGGCAAGGTGCTGGCGGAGAAGATGCAGGCCAACGCCCCGCTCGTGACCCTGGCCGGCTTCTACATGCGGGGCGCCGCGCGGATCGCCCGTGCGATCGGATACAACGTGTTCGACGGGGTGATTGCGCGGGCCGAGACCGGACAGCAGCTCGTGATGGTGGGGATGGGAGCGACCTCGGCGGTGCTGTCGATCGCGTCCGGCCACGATCCCGAGCAAGTCCGCGACGAGATCATGGGGTACGATTAGCCTTCGCCCTGTCGGGCGTGCCCGGTTCATGAGTCCCAACCCGGAAGTGCTCGAGCTGCTCGAGGAGATCGCCAAGGTCGACGGCGTGCGCGGGGCGATGATCGCCACGCCCGATGGCGCGTACGGAAACGGACACCACTCGGGCTTGCAGCCCGCGGTCGCCAGCGACGTGGCCAAGACGGTCCGGCGAATGGTCGTCGCCTCGACCACCGCCAACGCGCCGCTCAAGGAGCTGCTGATCAACTTCGGCCCCTCGCGGATGATGATCCGACCGCTGCACGAGGACGCGATCTTGGTCGTGTTGCTCGAGCGCGAGACCGAGACCGGGCCGATCCGCGAGCTGCTCGACCTCGAGCTGCAGCGCCTGCAGCGGGTGCTCGACGGCGGTACGACGCCGACGCCCGCGATGGGCGTCGACGAGGCCGACGACGAGATCCTCCAGCTGCTGACCAGCCCGCTCGTGCATGCCCTGACGAGTGTCCTCGGCGGACTGCCCCTGCCGCTTCTGATAGCGCTGGTAGATCGTCTCGATCTCGCGCAACACCGGCCCGAGCGGGCTGGCCAGCAGCTGGAGGATCTCGTCATCGGCCTCGTCGACGCCCATCGCCGGCGTCGGGGTCGAGCCGCCGTCGAGCACCCGCTGCAGGCGCTGCAGCTCGAGGTCGAGCA
>CBFGLP010000395.1:0-12382 GCA_965649595.1 uncultured Myxococcales bacterium
CGCGACCTCAAGCCCGAGAACGTGTTCATGACCCGCGATGCCCGGGGCACCGAGGTCGCCAAGCTCGTCGACTTCGGCATCGCCAAGCTGCTCGACGCGGATGGGGCCGCCGAGGTGTTGACCCGGGCGGGCATGGTGTTCGGGACCCCGCGCTACATGAGCCCGGAGCAGGCGACCGGCGAGCCCGTCGACGCACGGACGGATCTCTATGCGGCCGGGATCATGCTCTACGAGATGCTGACCGGCAGCCCGCCCTTCGACGACGATGACCTCGTCGCGTTGCTGGGCAAGCAGGTCCGCGACGCTCCGCCGCCCCTGCCCGAGTCGATCGATCCACGCCTGCGCGCGCTGGTGATGGGGCTCTTGAGCAAGGCGCGGGAGCAACGGCCACCCGACGCGACGACGGTCCGGTTGCAGCTCGAGGCGCTGCGACCCTCGGCGAGCGGCAGCAGCCACGTGCCCGCGCTGCCCGGGCCCTACGATCCGAACCTGATCAGCAGCGCGGGTCATCCGAGCATGATGTCGATGAGTTCGATGCCCGCGATGACGGGGGCATCGATGCCGCCGACCGCCGCCAGGCTGCTGCAGGCGATCCCGCGCCGCTGGCTCTACGCCGCCGCGGGCGTGCTCGGGGTCTTGGTGATCGTCGCGATCGTGGCCCAGCCCGAACACGCGGGCGAAGAGCCGGACCCGAGCGCGGCCGTCGACGATGCGTCGTCCGGTGGCTCGAAGGGCACGCCCGACGCGGCCGACACCGACACGAAGGGCGGCCCTCCAGCGATCCGTGTCGCCGGGCCCTTCACACCCAAGCCCGACGAGTCGGTCTACATCGAGATCGATCGCCTGCTGACCGCGAAGTCGCGCGAGGCGGCGCTCGACAAGATCAAGGCGGCGCGTGAAGGGTTTCCGGGCGACGCGGGCTTGCTTTGGCGCGAGGGTCGAGCGCTCTCGCTCTCGGGTGACGAGGTCGACCGCCTGCTGGCTCTGCAGCGCTACGGCGAGGCGGTCGAAGCCGACGCGAGCCTGCTCGACAACACCGAGTTCCTCATGCAGCTCGACGGGCTGCTGCGCGATCCAGACCTGCGCGACGCCGCCGTCGATCTCTCGGTCCAAAAGCTCGGCGCCGCGTCACACAGCTTCTTGCTCGAGCTGATCAACACGCAGGACG
The DNA here is from genome assembly GCA_965649595.1 of uncultured Myxococcales bacterium. Lineage (GTDB taxonomy): Bacteria > Myxococcota_A > Polyangia > Nannocystales > Nannocystaceae > Plesiocystis. The sequence goes on from CBFGLP010000395.1 coordinate 1,169, forward strand.
CCAAGCAGATCCTCGGCTGGGTCGACCGCCACCGGGTCCTCGACGCGCTCGCCGAGCGCGAGGACAGCAACGCCCGGGTCGATCACCAGCTCAACCTCGCGCGCGACCTCTACCAGGCCAACAGCGCGCCGCAGCCCTGCACGGCGTTCGCCAACACGCTCGACACGATCCAGGAGCGCGACGACCCCTACTTCATCGAGCACCTGAGCGGCAAGGTCACCGTGCCCTCGGTGCCCGGCGCCGGTGAGGACGCGAGCGCGTGCACCGGCCTCGACGCGCGGCTGCAGCAGGTCCGTGGGACGCTGACGGCGAAGTATCCGGAAGAGGCGGCGCGGGTCGAGAAGGCCAAGAAGGGCAAGAAGAAGCGCGGCCTGTTCAATTTCTGAGGGTCAGCGAGTCGGCGCGTCGAGCCGGCACAACCAGCCCCCCTCACCGATACGCTCGGCCGTGAACCCCTGGACCGGCTCGCCCTTGCAGATCCGGACCAGATCGCTTCGGACCTGCTGGCCTCCCCGCTCGCGCAAGACCTCGAGCGCGAGCGCGTTGGCGGCCGCGACGTCGCCGTCGGGCTCACACACGAAGGTCGGCTGCGGAACCGAGTCGAGCAGACGAAGCAGCACCAGGCGATCGAGCTTGGCGACCTTCTCCCAGTCGCGCTCGACGTGGCCGAAGTGCTCCTCGACCAGCTGGTTGATCACCGTCGCGACCTGGCGGAACTCGAGCGCGGCGCCCCTCGGGTTGTAGCGGCGGTGGCGATCACCATGGCTGCAGGAGTCGAGCACCGCGCCGAGCTCGTCGATCGGTTGGATCAGAGTCTGACGAAAGCGACGCATGACCGTGAGCGAGAGGCCGAAGCCGACGACGGCGAGGAACACCAGCGACCAGGCGCCCGCGGTGCCGAGCCGCTGGGCCTTGCGGTTGGCTTGGTGCATCGAGTCGCGGTTGATGTCGCTGAGCTGCCAGAGCTTGGTTCGAACCTCGGCGAGCGCCTCTGGATCACCAGTGAGCGCGCGCGGGCCATGCAGCGTGATGTCATCGATGAGCGGCGCCTCGTCGGGCTCGGTGATGTTGCCGCGCGCGTCATCGAGGGCGCCGTTGAAGCGCTGCTGCCGGACCGCGATCGCGTCGAGGTTGTTGGGCACCGGCTCGGTCAGGACCAAGAGCATGCGCTCGACCGCGTGGATCGATCGCTCGTTCTCGAGCAGGATCTGATCGATCGCCGGGGTCATGCGCGAGAGCAGGGCCACCGCGGCGATCATCGTGATGATCTGAACGATGAGCAGGACACCGACGCCCAGGCGGATTTCGTCGCGGGTTTGCACGGTTGCGCTCGCTTTGGCTAGTGCCTAGTGCTCAGGTGGTCTCGAGCAATTGCCGGACGGCCTCGGGGCTCGACACGACGACCAGGATGTCGTCGCCGGCCAGCGGCCGCTCGGGGCTCGGGGCGATCGTCGAGCTCGCGGCGCCGACCCGGCGGACCGCGACGACGTTGATGCCGTAGCGGCCGAGCAAGGCCAGCTCGCCGAGCGTGCGCCCGACCATGGTCGAGGGCGGTCGGATCTCGGTGACCATCAGGCCGGGACCGAGCGGCAGCTCCTCGACGATGTCCTCATAAAGCAGGCGGTTGGCCAGCCGCTCACCATAGGCCCGCTCGGGGTTGACGATCTGGTGAGCGCCGACCATGGTCAGGATCCGCTCGGTCAGGTCGTTGGTCGCCCGCGCGACGATCCGCTTGGCGCCCATCTGCCGCAGCAGCGCGGTCACGACGATCGCGGCCTCGCGGGCCTCGTTGCCAATCGCGACCACGCACAGGTCGCGGCGAGCCGGCGCCGTCCGTTGCAGCGCCTCTTCGTCGGTCGCGTCGAAGCAGACCGCCTCGCTGATGAAGGTGGCCGCGTTCTGGACCAAGGTCTTGTTTCGATCGGCGCCGATCACCTCGACGCCGCGCTCGGACAGGCTGCGCGCGAGGGCCATGCCGAACTGCCCGAGGCCAATGATGAGGACTTGCTTGTCTTGCATGGGTCGTAGCGATCAGCCGACGCTGATCTCCTGCTCGGGGTACTCCCAGGGGTCGCGGCCCGCTGGGCGGGTGAACATCAGGAACAAGGTCAGCGGCGCGACGCGGCCCAAGAACATGCACACGATGATCACCAGCTTGCCGATCGTGTCGAGCTGCGCGGTCCCGCCGATCGTGAGCCCGACGGTGCCGAGCGCCGAGACCACCTCGAAGAGCGCCGTCTGCAGCTCCATCTCCTGCGTCAGCAGCAGCACGAAGAGCGCGACGACGACGCTGAGCAAGCCGAGGGTCAGGACCGCGGCGGCTCGATAGATCGTCGCAGCCGGGATCCGCCAGCCGCCCCACACGACCGTGTCGCGCTGCTGGGTGACCGTGAAGATCGCCGCGACCAGCACGAACACCGTGGTGGTCTTGATGCCGCCCGCGGTCGAGCCTGGGCTTCCGCCGACGAACATCAGCGCCTCGACCAGGGTCAGCGTCGCCGGGCTCATCGCGGCGAAGTCGACCGAGTTGAAGCCGGCCGTGCGGGTCGTGACCGACTGGAACCACGCGTTGTCGAGCCGGTGCAGCGGGCTCATCCCGGCCAGGCTCTGGTTCCACTCGAGCGCGGCGATCAAGAAGGTCGGCAGGATCAGCAGGACCGCCGTCACCAAGAGCACTATCCGGCTGTGCAAGCTCGGACGACCGCGACGAGCCTGGAAGAGCCCGGCGACGACCGCCGGACCGAGGCCGCCGATGATGATCAGCGCCGCGACCACGTTGAGCACGCCGGGGTGGTCCTGATAGCCGACCAGGTTGTCGGTCTGGATCGCGAAGCCGGCGTTGCAGTAGGCCGAGATCGACGTGAACGCGCCTCGCCAGACCGCCTCGCCGAGCGAGTCTCCACGCTGCCAGAAGAACCCGGCCAGCAAGAGCGCGCCGACGAGCTCGGTCACGAAGGTCACGACCAGCATGCGGCGCAGCGCGACGTCGAGGCTGTGCTTGCCGTCGCCGCCGAACAGCTCGACGGCCATGCTCTCCTGCCGCAGGCTCAGCCGCTGCCCGAGCAGCACCGCCGCGGCGGTCGAGAACGACATGATGCCGAGGCCACCGAGCTGAATGATCCCGAGGATCACCGCCTGCCCGGTCGGCGAGTAGACCGTCGCCGTGTCGACGACGGTCAGGCCGGTCACGCAGACCGCCGAGAACGCGGTGAAGATCGCATCGATCAGCGCGACCGGCTCGCCTGTCGCACAGACCGGCAAGGTCAGGAGCACACCACCGACGACCCCCGCGATCGCGAAGGTCCCGACCAGCAAGCGCGCCGGCTGCTCGAGCATGAGCTCGCGCCAAGTCGCCTCGTGATGGAGCGGCTCGCTCGGCTCCTCCTCGCGCAGCCCGACCAGCAGCACGATCGGGACCGCGCACGAGCTCAGCATCGCCGCCGTGGGGAGCTGCCAGAGCACGACCACTGCGATCAACGAGAGCAACCCGACGCCGACCAACGAGAAGTCGAGCGCGCCCTGACGCAGGCCGCCCGAACGAAACGCCAAGCCCGTGGTGATCAGCACCGACGCGAGCGGATAGGCCGGCGCGAACGCGACCTCGGTCAGCTGGAAGCCGAGCATCGCCAGGACCATCGCGATGCTGCCGGCGGCAGCGGCCCGAGCTCGAGCCACCCGCGAGTCGGCTCGCGCTCGCCGACTCAAGCCACGGGCGCCCGCCTCGGGTGCGCCGAACGTCCAGCTCGTGAACAACACGACGAAGAGCAGGAGCGCGAGGGCCTCGGCCGGCGCGTCGCGGAGCCCGAGCGTCGCGAGGGCGGCAAAGCCGAGCGAGCCGAGCAGCACGAGCACGCGGCCGTAGTTGGGGTTGCGAGCGAGCGTCAGCGCCCCATCGAGCAGCAAGGCAGCGATGACCGCGGCGATCGGCCACGAGCCAGGCAACGCCTCCCAGCCCACGTCCGTGAGCCCACGTGCGTGGAGCTCGACCAGCGCAGGGATGACCAGCGGAGCGAGGGCAGCGAGCCAGCCGGCGCGACCGAGGGTCCGACGCTCCCGGCGTCGGGCCGATGCCAGGGATCGATGCGTGATTGTCGAGGGCTCAGCCATGATTCACGCGAGGCGCCCCTCGCCTCCGTGCACGAGTCGACCGGCGACCCAGGTCCGCAGCGGCGGCGGACGATCGGCGAAGAGCAGCGCGCCCAATACCTCGTCCTCGCCGCGCACGTGCTCGGGGATTGCGTGCAGCACCATGTCAGCCTCGCAGCCGGGCGCGAGCATACCGATTTGCTCATGCCCGAGCGAAAGCGCCCCACCTCGGGTCGCCCACCAGAGCAGCCGACGAGGATCGAGACGCACACCCGTGCGCAGGCCATTGTCATGCGCATGGGCCGTGGCATGCGTGATTCGCAGGCTCCGTCCCGCCGCGACATCACTGCCGAGCACGATCGGGATCCCTCGTCCGAGCGGCTCGGCGATCGGCAGCGAGCCGCTACCCAAGAACGAGTTGGAGTCCGGACAATGCGCGACGATGGTGTTTGCGTCGCTCAGGCGGTCCCACTCGCCCCCGTCGAGGTGGATGCAGTGGGCCAGCACCGTGCGCGAGTGCACGAGCCCGGCGTCCTCGTAGACCTGCAGATAGCCGACGCCGAAGCGCTCGTGGACGGCGTGGCACTCGGCCAGGTTCTCGGCGATGTGCGTGCTGACCCAGAGGTTGCGCTCGCGGGCCAGCGCCGCAGCCTCTCGCATCAGCTCATCCGTGCACGAGAGCGCGAAGCGAGGGATCACGGCGATCTGCAAGCGCGGGTGCCCGCGCCAACGCTGCTCGAGTGCCCGCAGATCGGCGAGCGCCCGCTCGGCCGGGCGCCGCAACTCCTCGGGGCAGTCGCGGTCCATCAGCACCGGCCCGGCGATCGCCCGCAGCCCGCGAGCGTCGAGCTCTTGCAGGAGCAGCTCGCATGCCTCTGCGTGGACCGAGCCGTAGATTAGCGAGAGCGTCGTTCCAGCAGCGGCGAGCGCATCGACGAACTCCCGCGCCACGGCACTCGCATAGGCCGGCTCGGCGAAGCGGGCTTCTTCGGGGAACACCGTGGTCTCCAGCCAGGTCAGCAGCGGCCCCGAGGCCGCTCCGACCACCCGCGCTTGCGGAAAGTGCACGTGCCCATCGACGAAGCCGGGCGTGAGCACGTGGGGGCGCAGATCCTCGTCGACCGGCAGCCCGTCCCAGGGACCGACCTCGGCGATCATGTCCCCTTCGACGACGACCACCGCGTCATCCCAGTAACGCACGCGCTCGGGCTCGATGGGTGTCAGGACGCGGGCTCGGTACACGGGCACGGCGCGCGAAGCGTATCCCAGCGAGAGCCGCTCGACGATCCCCCGTGCCCGTGGACGGGCAACGCACATCCTTCGCCCCTCCCCTCATGGTCTCCTTAGTAGTCCATTCCGGTTGACTGCGGGCGGCCTTCGGCCGTCCTCGTCGACCTCCATGGACTTCGGCCAGCGCGCTGGCCTGCGTCCATTCCGGTTGCACCCCGTTCGACGGGCTGGCCTATTGAAGGCATGGATTCGGCGGAGCGAGAGCCGACCGACGAGCTGTCGCGCGACGATGTGACCACGCGGTTGTCGCATCGCATCTCGACCCGCGAGCATGATCGCTCGCGCTCGCGCTCGGAGCACGACGGCAACTCCCGCTGGGCTCGATGGACCGCATGGACCAACTGGTTCATCACCAACGAGGTCCGCCGTCGCGGCCCGACGGCGATCGCTCGCGCGACCGCGATCGTGCTGGCGAGCCCGATCATCGTGATCGCTACCTTGCTCCCAGGCGTCGGCGAGTGGATCAGCGGCACGCCCACGCCGGTCGATCCGATCGTCGCCGCGATCGGCTCGCTCTGCTTCGCGCTCTCGCCCTTCGTGCTGCGCTGGACCGGCTCGCCCAACTCCGCGGGCGCGTGGGTGATCATCAGCGCGCTCGTGACCGCGTTCGTGCCGGCCTACTTTCAGCAAGGCCTCGGCTCGATCCTGATGGTCTGGTTCCTGGTCTCGCCGGTGGTCGCGAGCTTCTTCCTCGGCGGCCGCTGGAGCCTGTTCGTCGCGACGGTCGCGGCCGCGTTGATGAGCGTGTTCTTCGTGCTCGATGGGCTGCCCGTCGCGTTCCCGGCCGAGTACTACCGCGAGGAGGCGAGCTGGTATCGCTGGCTCAACCTGATGCTCGCGCTGCTCGTCAACGGTGCGCTCGCGCTGCTGTGGGAGGTCTCGGCCGAGCGAGCCCAGCGCGAGCAAGAGCGGCTCGAAGCGCAGGTCCGCCGCAGCCAGAAGCTCGAGTCCGTCGGCCTGCTCGCCGGCGGTGTCGCCCACGACTTCAACAACATCCTCGCCGGGATCCTCGGCCACGCGAGCATGCTCGAGAGCGAGATCGAAGGTCCCGAGCAGCGCCGCGCCCAGGCGATCGTCGCCGCCTGCCGCCGCGCGGCGGGTCTGGTCGATCAGATGCTCGCCTATGCCGGTCGAGCGCAGACCCGCAGCGGGACCGTCGAGCTCGCGCGGACGATCGAGGAGGTGGTCGAGCTGCTGCGTCCAGCCCTCGCCACCAACACCGAGCTGCGGCTCGAGCTCGATCGTGCCACCCCGCCGCTGATCGCCGATCCTGTCCAGGTCCAGCAAGTGGTGATGAACCTGATCACCAACGCCTCCGAGGCGCTCGAGGGCAAGCGTGGTCTCGTGGTCGTCCGGACTGGTCGGCTCGACGCACGCGTGCTCGGGCGCGGCTTCCTCGGCGACGAAGATCCGGCCCGGACCGACGCGGCTGCACGAGCGCAGCCGACCGCGACCAACTTCGCGTTCGTCGAGGTCCGCGACGATGGCTGCGGGATCCCACGCGAGAAGCTCGACGAGATCTTCGATCCCTTCTTCACGACCAAGCCGACCGGACGGGGCCTCGGGCTCGCGGCGGTGCTCGGCATCGTCCGCGCTCATCATGGCGACATCGAGATCGAGAGCGAGCCTGGCCGCGGCACGTGCTTCCGCGTGCTGCTTCCTTGTGCGGAGATCGATACGCCCGCCGCTGTCCCGCGGCGTCGAAGCTCCGAGCGGCTCATGACTGGCGCGGAGCGCTCGGCCGCACCGAGTAGGGCCGACGCAGCTACCCGAGCGCCTGCGCCGGCTCGACCGCACGCAGATTCTTCGATCGCCGCGATCGGTTCGGGGATCCCGATCCCGCGCGACCACGCGAGCACCATCTCGGGGCCGAGCGCCACAGGTCTCCTGGTCCTGGTCGTCGACGACGAGCCGGCCATCCGCGAGCTAGCGACCGAAGTCCTCGAGCGCGCCGGACATCGTGTCTTGCTCGCGAGCGACGGCGAAGAGGGCCTCGCACTCTTTCGCGCGCACGCCGAGACGATCGACGTGGTCGTGCTCGATCGAACCATGCCGGGCCTCGACGGCCTCGCGTTGATCGAGCGCATCCGGCCCGTCCGACCCGACCTGCCAGCGATCCTCAGCAGCGGCTACGCCGAGCACGGGAGCACCGGCTCGCTGCGCGAGCGGGGCATCGACGAGGTGCTGCACAAGCCGTGGTCACCGCGGGAGCTAGTGGCTGCGGTTGCCCGCGTAGCCCCCCCTACGCAAGCGCCCGAGGGTGTCGAGGCCGGCCACGGGGAGCCAGCTTGCGATCGCAGCGCCTGAGACCTCGTCGGCCCGTCCGCGTCCGAGGGCGCGACTGACTCCATCGCGCCCCGGTGGCGCGGCGTGATAGCGTTCGGTCGTGGCTGATCACGCCGAGCGCTCCGACCGCGAGCTCTTCGACGCATGGCGTCAGGGCGACAAGTCCGCGGCTGGAGAGCTGTTCGAGCGTCACTTCGACGCGATCGACCGCTTCTTCCGCAACAAGCTGACCCAGAACTACGAGGACCTGGTTCAGCAGACCTTCGCCGCGTGCCTCGAGAGCCGCGAGCGCTACCGCGGCGACTCCAGCTTCCGCACCTACCTGTTCGGGATCGCCAACAACATCCTGCGGATGTACTTCCGCTCGAACCGGCGCTACCACGATCGCATCGAGTTCACCGAGGTCAGCGCCCTCGATCTCGCTCCGGGCCCGAGCACGATGTTCCGAGTCCAGCGCGAGCAACAGCTCGTGCTCGAGTGCCTGCGGATGATCCCGCTCGAGTACCAGACCGTGCTCGAGCTCTACTACTGGGAAGAGCTCGCCGCGTCGAGCATCTCCGAGGTCGTGGGGATCCCGGAGAACACGGTCCGGAGTCGGCTTCGAAAGGGCAAGCAGCTGCTCGAGAAGCAGCTCAAAAAGCACGCGCGCACGCCCGAAGAGTACGAGCGTACGCGCAAGGATCTCGAGCGGTGGGCGAAGTCGATCCACCAGCACGAGGATGGCGATCAGCAGACCCGCTCGGCCGCCGGGCGGAGCTAGCTGGCTCAACCGCCAGTGCCGTTGCTGGTCTTCTTCACCTTGAAGACGCCATTGGCGCTCAACGATGTACCATTTTGTGCGACGGTGAAATTGAAGTTATGAGACTCTTCAATCCCCGGAGCGGGGACCGTGAGCACGCCCCCGGTGCCATTTCCCCAATTGATCGATTGCAACGACCAGCCTCGAGGCGGCGCCACCGTAACCTGCACACTAGACCCACTGTACGATTCCGTGAGCAGATCACCCTGGGGATTTCCCTCGCTCAGAATCACGCAGCCCGTCGAGTCGATTTCGCAGTGAAGAGTCGGGGTCGGATGGTCTCGAAAGTTGTAGCTCATGGCTCGGCCTCGTTCAAAGTTGCGAGTGGAGTGTGTGATTCTCGGTTAGCCGTCAATAAACGCAACGATTGTGGGCAAGAGCGGATCTTGCGGATCCTCGCTGCGAAGCTCCTCTGCGGCGGCTCGAGCATACGCGTGACTCTCCTGGCGTCGGCCCAGACTATCGAGAGCGCGAGCCATACCCCACGCGGCCTGAGCCGCGTAGCGCCGCGAGTTCGAGTTGGCGCTCGCGGAAGAACGAACAGCCGTGAACACGTCGAGCGCGTCGCGGGCCTGCCCCATGGCGAGCTTCGCATCGGCGATCGCCATTTGGACCGTCAGGCGATCCGGATGCGAAGGCTCCAGCGACCTTTGCATGACGCTCGCCGCAGCCTCCAAATCGACGATCGCCTCGGCGGGACGATCGAGACCGAGTAGTGCCACGCCGCGCTGCATCAACAAGAAAGCGTGGCGAGGATGGTCGGCTCGGCCCTCACGTTGGTGGCGGTCAATCGCGTCATCGAGCTGGGCCAATGCGGCGCCGTGCTCCCCACGCGTGACGAGGACGTTGATCAATGCATCGACCGCCCAGCTTCGATCGTCGTGATCCTCGGGAATTCGCTCGACAGCACCACGCGTGAGCCTGAGCGCTTCGTCGAGATCGTGATTGTGCATGGCATGGGCCGCGAGCGCAAGATCGGCGTGCACCACACGAATCGCCGAGGGACCGTAGAGCGACTCGAACACCGCGCGAGCGTCGAGGAGCAGCTGCTTGGCCTCCGCACGCTTGCCCTCGACGTCGAGCAAGAGCACGCCGAGATCGAAATCGAACCGAGCGCAAGCCAAGGAGCCCGATCCGAGCTCGAGCTCAGCGAGGGCGCGCCCCTGCCGATAATTCTGCTCAGCAACCTCGAAGTCGCCGCGCTCGTGCATCACGTCGCCGCGAAGCTGCATGAATACGAGCCTACGAATTACGGCACCAGGGGTGTGTACGGCTCGCAGCGCCCCGAGCGATGCGTCGATTGTTTGGAGCGCCGCGTCGTAATTGCCGTCCGCGATCAACCGGAGGCTGAGCGCCGTCGAGAGATCCTGCCAGCGCAGATCATCGTCGGAGACTCCGAGGCGCCGCAGCGCGACCTCGGCCATTCCGTGGGCAGTCTCGTCCCGCGGATCTACGGCTGGAACGTGCCGCTCGAGCGCCGAGAGCTCGATCCAAGCGGTCGACGCGAGCTCGAGGTGGCCGTAGCGCTCCGCCAGCAAGGCCGAGCGGCGAATTGTCGTGCGAGCAGCCGAGACGTCCTCGGCGTGCTGCTCGAGCCGCCCGCGCAAGTAGAGCGCCTCGGCCAGCACCGGCCCGTAGTCGAGCGCCTCCGCCAGCGGCTGGACCTCGTCTGCGATCACCTGCGCCTCTTGGACACGCCCCGCCAGCCGTAGTGCATGCGCGTCGGCGATCCGATCACGCAGCCCGCCGACTTGCTCGGCCACCTCGGCGTCCTTGGCCACCAACCAACCTTGCTCGAGCAGGTCGACGCGCTCACACATGCCGATGTCGCCGAGGCCGTCGACGAGCTCGGCCGCGCGCTCGACGGTGCTCGCGTCGGCGCCGGCCAGCGCGTCGACGGTCGCTCGCAGCTCGCGGGTTCGCCGATCCAAGCAGGCCATCCGCAGCTGCTGCTGCGCTTCGGTCTGCTCGTTGCGGACCAGGCGATCTTCACAGGCGTCCGTGCGCGCGTCGACCAGCGCGTCGGCGTAAGCGTCGAGGCTGGTCTCGACGAGCTCGACGGCTCGCTCAGCATGCGCGAGCTTGGTCGCCGTGAACGCATCGCGCACGCTCGCGCGGGCGCCATCGTCCCACACGCCCTCGAGCGTCGAGCGGTCGAGCTCGCACACCGGCGCAGCGCTGGGCGACATCACGGCTCCGGTCGCGAGCACGGCCGCGAAGCTGGCCGCGACCATCCCCCACTTGAACACCCGGCCGCGCTCGCGGGTGAGCTCGGCCAAGAGCGCGTCCATCGAGGGCCAGCGCTGAGCTGGATAGGGCGCGAGCCCGCGAAACACGGCCTTGCGCAGCCACAGCGGCACGCCGCTCTGCGGACCGGGCTGCTCGAACGCGCCTTCGGTGACCTTGAACGCGTAGTCGGCCCGCGTGGTGGCTTGGTAGGGCCGCCGGCCGAACAGCGCCTCATAGAGGACCACGCAGAAGCTGAACTGATCGCTGAGGACCGTCGCCGACTGCCCGAGGTGCTGCTCGGGAGCCATGTACGCGGGCGTCCCCATGATCGCCCCGGTCGCGGTCAGGACCTTGTCGAACGCGCTGCCGGAGATTGGCTCGCCCTTGCTCTCGCCCCTGGAGCGCGGGCTCGGCTCGTCGTCGCCGAGCGTCTCGAGCGTCTCATCGACCTCGTCGAAGGGTCGACCTTCGACGTTGCGCTCGTGAGTCGAGCGTGCGAGGCCGAAGTCGAGCACGCGGACGCG
>CBFGLP010000396.1:0-8130 GCA_965649595.1 uncultured Myxococcales bacterium
ACCTCGGCGTGATCACGGCGGTCGTGCACCAGACCGTGATCGAGGTCGACGAGAAGGGCGTCGAGGCGGCCGCCGCTACGGGCATCGTGGTCAACAAGCACGGCGGCATACTCGAGCCCGAGTACAGCATCGTGATCGATCGGCCCTTCCTGCTGGCGATCCGCGACCAGCCGACCGACACCCTGCTGTTCCTCGGCCGGGTGCTGGATCCGAGCGCGAGCGAGTGACACGGCCCTCGCGGGCTGCGCCGTGATCGACTAGGTCCGCTCGTGTCACTTCAGCGGCGATGAAGCCCCTCGCCTTGACTCACCTCGTCTCCCCCCTGCTCGGCACCCTCGTGGTCGTCGGCGTCAGCGCCTGCACCGGCAACGCAAACGAGGGCGGCGACGACGATCTGCCGATGGTCGGCTCCGACGTCCCCTACGACCAAGACCCGCAGCTCGACCCCGAGGAGATCGAGGCGCTGGCCGCCGACAACCACGCGCTCAGCCTCGACCTCTACCACGCCCTGCGCGAGGGCCAAGCCGTCGATCGGAGCTTCTCGCTGTCCGCCTACAGCATCCAGACCGCGTTCGGGATGCTCTACGGCGGCACCGTCGACCCCGCCCGCGCCGAGATGGAGAGCGCCTTGCACTTCTCGCTCGCCGACGAGCGCCAGCACGTCGCCTTCAACTGGCTCGACCACCAGCTGAGCGCCCGCAACCTGCCCGGGGCCCAGGGCGATGGCGGCATGATCGATCCGGTCGTGGTCGAGCCCGCCAACGGCGTGTGGGCGCTCGACACCCGCGCCGAAGGGATCAACCCGGACTACCTCGACCTGCTCGCCACCCACTACGACACCGGCGTGTTCCTGGCCGACTTCCTGAACGAGACCGAGCTCGAGCGCACGCGCATCAACGCCTGGGTCTCGGCGCGCACCCATGAGCTGATCCCCGAGCTCTTCGCCCCAGGCATCATCAAGCCCGACACCACGATGGTGCTGGTCAACGCGTTCTACCTCAAGGCGCCATGGAACCAGCCCTTCGAGGGGGGCGCGACCAGCAAGCAGCCCTTCACCTTGCTCGACGGCAGCACGGTCGAGGTCGACATGATGTCCGCCTACGAGATGGCTGGCACCTACGGCGAGGGCGAGGGCTGGCAGGCGGTCGCCTTGCCGCTGCGCGGCGGCGCGCTCGAGCTGATCGCGATCGTCCCCGACGACTTCACCAGCTTCGAGGCCGGCCTCGACGTCGCAACCCTCGACGGGATCCTCGCCAGCTTGTCGTTCAACACGATCGAGGTCGAGCTCCCCCGCTTCCGGCTCAGCTCGAGCTTCGGCCTCAACGACGAGCTGCGCGAGCTCGGCATGAACACCCCCTTCGACGACATCAGCTCGTTCGACGACATCGTCACCGACCTCGGCGTGATCACGGACGTGGTCCACAAGACCGTGATCTCGGTCGACGAGAAGGGCACCGAGGCCGCCGCCGCGACCGGCATCGTGGTCGGCGAGGACGACGGCAGCGGCGGCCCGCAGGTCAGCATCACCATCGACCGGCCCTTCATGCTGATCATCCGCGACGAGCCGACCGACACCTTGCTCTTCCTCGGCCGGGTGCTCGATCCCACCGCCGGGTGACCGCGCCCGGACCGTGGCGCTGGGTCTGCGACGAATGACTCAGTCCTCGCAGAGCGGGACGCTCAGCCCCGGCTTGCCCGCCGCCGGTGCCCCCGGCGGCGGCACCTCGACGAAGCACTGCTCGATCCGGTGCGTCCCGCCGCGGAAGGTCAGCCGAACATACCCGTAGAGCGGCGACCCGACCCCCTGATCGGCCCCCGCCGTCCCCGCGATGATCTGCCCGACCGTGCTCCCGCCCGCCGAGCCGTCGTCGAAGTAGCTCAGCAGGTGCGCGTGCCCAGCCAGGACCAGATCGCCGCCCTGGTACGCAAATTCTCCCAGCGTGATCATCGCGAGATCCTCCCGCGACCACCCCGCGCCGGTCACCCGCGGAATCGGCGGGTGGTGGACCGCGGCGATCAAATATTCGGCCCCCTCGGCATCGAACATTTGCGGCAGCCGCCCCACGACCGACTCCGCGATCGCGCCCGAGCCCGAATCCAGCATGGCCACGCGAGCGCTACACACATTGAACGCATAATTGCCCGGACCGAAGGCCTGATTATAAAAGGGCTGGTTCGCCTCGTAGACGTCGTGATTCCCCGGGGTCAACGCGACCGGCAGCGTGGTTCGATCGAGCAGCTCCGCGAACGCCAAGAACTCGCCGTATTCCGACGACTCGGTCAGGTCGCCTGGCATGATCACCCCCGCGAGCAGCTCTCCGGCCGCCGCCGCGTCGTCGCGCTCCTGCTCGATCCGCTCGAGGATCCGGGCAAACTGGGTCGGGTTCGTCTGGACATCCGCGAGCACGGCCAGCCGATAATCCTTGGCTTGGCAGTCGAGGCTCCCGCGCACCCACACGGCCTCGCCCGCGCCTACGCTGATCGTCGCCTGCGTGCCGATCTCCTGCTCGACCCCGGTCGCGCCGACCCGGATGGTCGCGTCGGGGTGGACGTTCGCCAGCCGCAGCGCGAGCGTGACCTCGGCCTCGCCCGGGTTCTCGAGCGAGAGCGCAAAGTCGCCTGGATGCGCGACTCGAGCCACCACGGTCCCATCGTCGCGCTGCTTGACCAGCCCCAGGGCTGCCCAGCCCGACGTATCGGCGGCGCTGCGCTCCTGAAAGCGGACCTCGATCCCCTCGCGGGTCGAGAGCCGGGCGAACTCGTGCTCGGCCAACACTCGACATTCGGCGCGGGTATAGTCTGGCGTAGCGCACTCGGCCGCCAGGCAGCCGGAATGCAGCGTGGTGGCGGCGACGAGGGCGACCAGGACGGAATGTTTCATCGCCCGACTCCGATGCTGGGGAGCACGATACCAAATCGAAAATAGGGGTGAACGCCTTGCCCGAAGCGCGAGCCGAGCTCGAATTGATACGCGATCGTCGAGCCGAGCGGACGCACGCGAATCGAGAATTGCCCGACCATATAGCCCAAGAAACCCACGACCGCGCCATTGTCGAACCCGTGCCCCTCGAAGCGCGAGTGGACGTAGCCGACCGTCAATTGGCCTACGACCCGCGCCCGCTCGGCCGTCGCGGGCTTGGACATCGGAATATCGATGTCGAACCACGACTCGCTATAAAACGGACCAATATCGGGCCTCGCGTGGCCGACAGCGCCGCGTGTGCCATAACCGACGAAGTCCCAGCGCGGCCCCAGATACGTAGTGAAGCGCTGGCGGGGGGAGATGTGCCAGCGAAGCCCGAAGTTGAGCGGCATCATCGCGATTCGCTCGCTCACGCGCGGCTGGTCACCGAGCAGCAATTGATCGCGCGCGAACCACACGAGCGGCTTGTAGCGAAACTCGAGCTGGCCACGCCAACCTTGCTGGCGCAGCAAGGGATAAGGTCGGCGCAAGGCGAGGTCGAGACCGAGCTGAAAGCTCCACCCGCGCGAGACCATCGCGACCGGGAACGCATCGCTGTCGGCCGCGAGCGGCGGGCGGGGATCGGCGGCGACGTGGTTGCCGAGGTCGCCTCCGAAGCTGCCGAGCAAGCGCAGGCGCCCGAGCTGGTTGGGGAAGGTCAGCGTCGGCGCGAACGAGGCAGTGAGCCCGACGGGGATCGCCTCGCCACGCACGCGCGTGCCACCGGGCCAAAAGCTCACCGCGAGAGTCGCCGGAGTGATCCGATCCGGGAGCGTCGGACCATCGCCCGAGAGCAACGCCACCGCGCCACCGACGATGACCCCGGTGAGCGCGACGATCCCCGCACCGGCCAGCTGCAGCGCCGGATCACCGATCCGGCTGCGATCGCTCAGCGTGAAGTAGAGCGCCAACGAGGTGCTGGTCACGATCACGCTGCCCGCGAACAAGGCCAGCCGCGCCGCGGTCGTGCGATAGCAAGGCCGCGGCCCTGGCAGGCAGCCGAACGAGCGGGGCTGCCACCAAGTCATGCGGGTCGCCGGGTCCGGCTCGGCTGCTCGCTCGGCCGCGACCGACTCGGCGGCCACTGGCTGCGCCGAGGGTGCATCGGTCGTCGCGTCCTCGACGAGCTGCGACTCATCGACGTCGGGCAAGGGCAGAGCCGGAGCCACGTCGCCGGACCCCTCGGGGGGGCTCATCAACGAGGCGAGCAGCGCTGCGAGGATCGCTGGATGCATCACGAATCAGTCGTCGCGTTGCGTCCCGCCGAGCCTACCATCACGGGTGGCCCAGGTGCTCGCGTCTGATCAGCGCAGCAGCGCCCGCACGATCAACCAGACCCCGACGACGATCAGCACGCCAGCGATCAGGGCGAAGTGGCGCGAGGTCGGCAGGGTCTTGGTCTTGCGCGCGCCCAAGTACGCCCCGAGCACCGTCGCGCTGCCGACGATCGCGAACGCGATCGTCGACACGCGCCCGCTCTCGATCGCGCCGAGGGCCCCCGCGACGCCAGTAAAGAAGCCGATCGCCATGTTGGTGCCCGCGGCCTGTGGCGCGCTCACGCCGAGCCGCAGCATCGCGGGCAGCCGCAGGGTCCCGAGCAGAAGCCCGACTACGCCCGAGAGCGCGCCCAAGGCCGCACCGATCAGGACCTCGAGGGTGAGCCGGCCCATGCTCCACGAGCGGGGCTCGGGCCGGCCAGTGTCGGTCCGAGCCGCGCCCTCGCTCGAGCGCTCGGCCGCGGCCTCGCTACGCAGCCGCCACGCCCTGCGCGCGAGCGGCAGCGCCGAGGCCAACAACGAGCCACCGATCAACGCCTCGATCCACCACGCCTCGAAGCGCGTGACCGCTCGCGACGAGAGGTAAGCCGCGAGGGCCGAGGGGACCCCGATGCTCAACAAGAGCCGCAGCTCGACGCGACGCTCGCGAGCATGGGCCAACGCCCCGGTAGCTGCCCCGAGCGACGAGATCGCCAAGTTCGAGGCCGCTGCGGCCAAAGCGGAGTCCAGCGCGAGCACCAACAAGGGCAAGCGAAACTGCCCGAGCACCAGCCCGACCATGGCCCCGATGAACGCCAGCAGGCCCGAGACCAGGGCGGCTGCGATCAACCATGCGAGCGACGCGTCGAGTTCGAGGAGGCCGAGCGTGATGGCGGGGACCTTAGCATGCGCTTGACACATCGCTCCAGCGCTCGGCATCGTCGCAGCGCCTTGCTCGGCCCCGACACTCCCCGCCAAGCACGATCGACGGATGGGCCTGGTATCGTCGTGATGCATTACTCGTCGGCGAGCGCTGGCTTGCTCGACGAGCTGGCCCGCACGCTCGCCGACGCTGGCGTGGCCGCGATCACCTGTGTGGGTGACGGCTCGGAGCCGCTCGAGCCGGTCGACTCGGTGGGCATCGACGTCCGGATGCTAGAGCTCCCGGCCACGCTCGGCACCGACGAGCTCGCCGAGCGACTGGCCCGCGAGGTCCGCATCGCCGACGCGCACTCGGTCATCGTGCTGCCGCGGGTCGACATCGACGAGCCCGACTCGAGCTCGCGGCTCACCTGCGCGGCGATCCAAAAGGCCTGCGGCGATCGGGTCGGGCCCAACGTGTTGGTCGAGATCAACGACCCCGAGGCGGCGTTCGAGTTCGTCGGCCTGGGTGTCGCGACCGTGTTCTACTCGGGTCACCTGCGCGCGGCCCTGCTCGGACAGGCTTGCATCGATCTCGGCGTGTTCGAGTTCATCGTCGGCTTGCTCCGCGGCCGGCATCGGGTCCGCTGCATCCCCGTCCCGCCCGAGCTGCGCGACTCGAGCTTCGCCGAAGCTGCGCTCGCGCTCGAGACCGACGAGCGCGGCCGCCCGATGACCGTGATCGGCGTAGCCAAGCCACACGCGCTCCAGCAGCACGGCGTGGTCGTCAACCCTGGCCCTCGCGCCCCGCTGCGCGACGTGCTGGGCCTGATGGCGCTGGTGTCCGGCGACGAACGAGCGGGAGCGAAGCGAGCATGAGCACCGCCATGCGAAGGATCGGCTGGCTCTTGCTCGTCGTCCTGATGCTGCTCTCGGCCACCGCTGCGCAGGCCGGAGACCCCAGCAGCTCGGAGCAGATCATTCGGTTCGGCGCTGGCAGCAAGGGCGGAGGCTTCGCCAAGACTGGTGAGGCGATCGCCGCTTCGCTCGAGGCGACCGGCGCCGACGCCCGGGTCAGCGTCGATTACACGGGCGGCTCGTGTGACAACGTCCGCAAGCTCGCGCGCGGCGAGATCGATGCTGGCCTCGTGCAGTATGACGTCGCCGCCGAGGCGTTCGCCGCCGCGGCTGCTGCCCAGAGCGCGGGGCCGGAGGCTGAAGGCGAGAGCAAGAGCGGGTGGATGTGCGAGCTCTCGGCCGCCGAGCTGGCGGGCGTCGAGCTGCAGCTCGTCGCCGCGATCGATGACTCGGCCGTGCACGTGATCGTCCGCCGCCCTGTCCGACTCGACGACATCAGCATGGTCGGCGATCGGCCGATCTTCGTCGGCCAGCGCGGCTCGGGCAGCATGGAGACCTCGAAGGTGATCCTCGGGGCCGCCGGGTTGACCCTCGACGACGTCAACTCGCTCGACATCAAGAACAAGGACGCGATGGCGGCGATGCAGCGGGGCGAGCTGCTGCTGATGCTACGCACGACCGAGCTCGGCGACCCGGCCATCGCCGGCCTGCTCGCGACCGGCATGGCTGGCCTCAACGCGCTGCCCAGCTCGGTCATCGACCGCCTGATCGACGGGTTCCCCTACTACCGCATCTGCCAGATCGACGCGCACACCTACCCCGGCCTCGAGTTCGGCGTCCCGACCGTGTGTGTCAGCACCGTGGTGCTCACGGCCCGCCGCGACGGCGAGGACCTGCTCGACGATGATCGGGTCATCGCGCTGATCGAGGGCCTGCGCTGGCTCGCGGACCACCCGGTCGAGGACGTGCCGCCGGTCAACCTCCGCTGGCGCAGCTTCGCCGAGCGCGAGCCGATCCCGCTCCACTCCGGCGCCGCGTGGCTCGAGCGGCGCGAGTTCCTGACCTACTGGGCCAAGGTGTTCGCCGGCCTCGCGCTGACGCTCGGCTTGCTCGCGCTGGTCCGCCGCTTCCTGCGTCGCAAGGGCCTGATCGGCAACCCGCTGACCGGCAACCTCGAAGGCCAGCTCTCGAACCCGCTCGTGCCCTTCGCCGGGTTCTTGCTGATCGTCGGCGCCGCCACGATCGTGGTCTGGAACCTCGAGCACGACAGCAACGCCCGTGTTCGGACCCTGAACGACTCGTTCTGGGAGATGAACATGTTCGCGACCGGCAACTTCGACAGCGAGTCGCTCAAGACCTCGACCGCCCGGGTGATCGGCGCCGCGGCGACGATCGCCGGCTTGGGCCTGCTGGCGTGGTTCACCGCCGCGCTGACCAGCATCTTGTCGCGCGACCAGATGCGCTTGTTTCGACGGCTGCGCAACCACATCGTGATCCTCAATTTCCGCGAGGAGATGATTCAGCTGGTTCGCGTGCTGCGAAGCCCTGGACCGCTCCGTCAGCGACCGATCCACGTGGTCGTGTCCGACGCGCTGCCCGCCCGGGTTCGCCAGCAGCTCACCCGCATCCGCGGCGTGACGATCTATCAGCAGAACCCCGAGGTCCCCGAGGACCTCGTCGACCTCCGCCTGCCTCGCGCGGCCCGGGTCATCGTGCTGCAGCACGAGTCCGCCACCCGCGGCCGCGAGGGCGGCTATCACCCGCTGCGAATCGCCCGCGCCGTTCACCACGCGTGCGTGCGCCTCGACCCGCAGGCCCGCGCCGAGTCGAGCAAGCGAGCCGAGCTGGGCCTCTCACCCAGCGTCCAGGCCCCGGCCTTGGCTGGTGACGACGCGACCGGCCGCGCCGCGGTGCCCGTGACCTTGGTCGAGGCCACCAATGGCGAGGCCGACCGGCTCTTCGATCCCTTCTCGCGCTGGCTGATCCCGGTGCCTGCCCGCCAGCTCGCCGACGCGTGGCTGGCCAACGCCTGCATCGATCCCTCGTTCGGCGAGCTCTTCAACGACATCGTCACCTTCCGCGACGGCAACTCCGAGCTCTACACCGTCGAGCTGCCCGAGGGCTTCGCTGGCAAGACCTGGCGAGACCTGCGACGGCTGCTCTTCACCGCGCAGTCGCGGGCGGGGATCGTGC
>CBFGLP010000397.1:0-3321 GCA_965649595.1 uncultured Myxococcales bacterium
CGACCCCGCAAAGGGGGGGCTTGGTTCGTCTCCGGGACGACGTGCACTTTCGGGGCAGCCCATGGCGTGCTCGACGGACTGCGCGGATCCCCAGCTTCAGCTCAGTGCCACACCGACATTTGGGGCGGTTTTTTGGCAGCAGGGACGCAACGGATGCGACCATTCGCCCGCGAGCCGGACCGGCCCTACACGGGGCCGGTGCGCTCGCTTCGAGTTGCTAGCCATGTCCGATCTCCCGAGTGATCTTCGAGACTTCGCCGAGCTCGTCACCAACCTCCGAGGTCAGCTCGACGAGCTGCTCGCCAAGGTGCAAGACGAAAGTGCCGAGCCGAAGCCCGATCCCGCGCAGCTGCGGATCGAGCTCGCGGCAATCCTCAACGCGGCGCTGCCCGCCGCCGAGCTCGAGGCAGCGGAACCCGCCGCGCGGGAGTTGAGCAAGCCCAACAAGATCGCGGAGCCGAGCGATCCCGACGACCTCGAGGGCTGGACCTTCCTGCTCGAGCACAAGCCCTCGCACATGCCCGCGCGCGAGGCCATCACCAGGATCGAGCGCGAGTCGAGGGCGAGCGAGCGCTGGGATCGGGTCGCTGACGTGCTCGCGGTCCGGGCTCGGCTCACTCAGGTCGAAGGCGAGAAGATCATGCTGCTGCGCGAGCTAGCGGAGATCTACGAGCGTCGCCTGGCGGCCCCCGTCAACGCGCTCGAGGCCTACCTCGGGTTGATCGACACGGTCTCGCCCTCGATGCAGCTCCCGCTGGTCGACGAGCTCGTGCGGCTCGGCCAGCTGACTGGTCGCTGGGCAGCCGTCGCCGATCGCCTGCTCGTGGTCGGCAAGCGCCTGACCAAGCAGGCCGATCGAGTCCGCGTGCTCGCGTCCGCCGGAAAGATCTACGTCGAGGAGCTGGGCGCGCTCCCGCAGGCGCGCGCCGCCTACGAGGCTGCGATCGAGCTCGAGCCCGAGAACCTCGTCCTTCAGCGGGCGATGCTGGCCGTGCAGCGCAAGGCCGAGGACCCCGCCGAGGTCGCGACCACCTTGCTGACGATCGCCGAGCTCGAAGCCGGCGAGGCTCGTCGTGAGGCGCTGCTCGAGGCCGCCGAGCTGCTCGATCGCCTCGAAGAGCACGAGGGCGCGCTCGAGGCCGCCGAGCACGTGCGCGCCGAAGAGTCTGACAACCCGCGGGCGCTCGCCGTGCTCGAGCGCTGCGCTCGAACGCTCGAGCGCTGGCCTCTGCTCGCGAGTGTGCTCGCGGCCCGGGCCGACGCGACCCTCGATCCGCGCGAGGCCGCGGCCCTGCGCCGCGAGGCCGCCAAGCTGCTGCTCGATCAGGGTGACGAAGCCGGCGCGATCACGCAGTACCGCCGCCTGATCGAGCGCGACCGCAGCGATCGCGACACCGCCAAGGCGCTCGCCGGTCTGCTGCGCGCCAAGCTGGCCAACGAGGCCGAGGCGCTCAGCGCCCGTGAGGGCCTGATCGACGCGCTCAGCGTGCTGGCCGAGACCAGCGACGACGCCGGCGAGCGGGCCGAGCTGCTGACCGAGAGCGCCGCATTGCTCGACCGCGAGCCCGACGGTGGTGAGCGTGCGGCCGACTGCCGCGAGCGGATCATCGACAGCCTGCCGGTCGATCACCCACGCGTGACCGAGGCGGTGAGCGGTCTGCTCCGCTGGTACCGCGCGCAAGAAGAGTGGGATCGGCTCGCCGACCTGCTCGAGCGACGGGCCAAGGCCGAGGTGCTCGAGCGCTCGCTCCGGATCAGCCACTGGCGCGAGCTGTGGGAGCTGCAGCGCAGCGGCGTGACGATGCCCGACGAGGCCCGCGAGCGGCGAGCCCTCGAGCAGCTCGCCGCGCTCGAGCCCGACAACGCCCGCTGGCGCGACCTGTTGATCTCCGGTCTGATGGAGCAGGGCGATCAGACCCGCGCCGAGGCCCTGCTGCACGAGCGGATCCAGCAAGCCGAGACGCCGACCGAGCGCGCCGCGATGCTGGTCAGCGTCGCCCGTATGCGCGAGCGCGCGGGCGAGCCCGACAAGGCCGAAGAGCGGGTCCGCCAAGCGCTCGAGCTCGACGACCGGCTCGCCAGCGCGTGGGAGCTGCTCGCCGAATTGCTCGAGCAACGCGACCGCCCGATCGAGGCCCTCGAGGCGCGGGTCAAGGCGGCCGAGAACGCCGACATCAGCGCGGCCAAGACCGCTGGTCTGTTCGCCGCCGCCCAGACCTGGATCACTCAGCTCGAGCGGGCCGACAAGGGTCTGCCGCTGCTCGAGCAGGTCGTCGAGATTGATCAGCACCACGCTCAGGCCACCGCGCTCTTGGTCGACACCCTCGTCGCCCGCGGTGAGCTCGAGCGGGCCTGGCCGCACGCCGAGCGCCGCGTCGCCCACGTCCGCGCCCGCGACCCCGAAGACCGGCCCGCCAACGCGCTCGCGCTAGCGATCGCCGGTCGCTGTGCGCTCGCCGTGCATGCCAGCCAACCCGAGTCGGGGCACCGCTCCCGAGAGCAAGCTCGCGAGCTGCTGCGCCGCGCCAAGGAGCTCGATCCCCGCAACCGCGAGGTCACCCGTGCGCTCGCCGAGCTCGAGCTCGAGTCCGGCCACTGGGAGGAGGCGCTCAAGGCCTATCAAGCGCTCGCGCTGCAAGGCGGCGACATGACGCCGCGCGAGCAGTCGACCCTCTACTTGAACATGGCCCGCGCTCGCAAGGGCATGGGCGAGCAAGGCAAGGCCGCGCAGATGGTCGAGCGCTCGCTCGACCTCGACCCCGACTCGGTCGACGCCGTGCGCTTCTTGGTCGAGCTGCACGCCGACGATCCGGTCAAGATGATCGAGGCCGAGCAACGCCTGATCCGCGCGCTCGAGGCCGCGCTCGACAAGCTGCCGAGCGACGACTCGCGCCGGCCCGAGCGGGAGAAGGAGCTGCTCGATCGCAGGCTCGAGCTGGCCAGCACCTTGGCCGACAAGCTCAACCGTCCGCGCGAGGCCGTCGCCCAGATGCAGGCCGTGATCGCCAGGCGCGGCAGCGACATCGGCCTGCTCCACAAGGCGCTCGACCTCTACTCGCACGCCGAGCAGTGGGCCGACGCCGTCGAGGTGCTCGATCGCCTCGCCGCCATGCAAGAGCAGGGCACCGTGCAGGCCAAGTACCTCTATGCCGCCGCCGTGCTGGTCCGCGAGCACGCCCTCGATCCCGCCATCAGCAAGCCCGAGAGCGTGCTCGCGGACCAGCAGGGCGGCGGCGTAGAGGTACTTGGCCTGCACGGTGCCCTGCTCTTGCATGGCGGCGAGGCGATCGAGCACCTCGACGGCGTCGGCCCACTGCTCGG
>CBFGLP010000398.1:0-2180 GCA_965649595.1 uncultured Myxococcales bacterium
GAGCTGTTCGCGTTCCGCGAGACCGACACCAACGCCTGGTATCAGATCGGCCTCATGCAAGGGCTCAACCGTCAGCTGCGGCGGATGGGCGAGGCGATCGGCCATCCGGTCCTGAAGCTGCTGCGGGTGGCCGTGGGCGACATCACGACCGACGGCCTCGAGGAGGGCGAGTTTCGCCCGTTGACGTCCACCGAGGTCGGGCAACTCCTCGCCGCCGTTCGTCTCGCCCCCGAGGGCAAGCCCCGCCGGGCGAGCAAGCCTCGTGCGAGCGGCTCGGCGCGCGTGGGCAAGCCGGCGCGCGCGAGCGACTCGGTCCGCGCGAGCAAGCCCCGCACGAGCGACTCGCCTCGCATCGACCAGCCCGCTCGCAGCAGCAAGCCGAGCCGCGCGAACGAGGCGCCCACCACGGGCAAGCCGGCACGCGCCGGTAAGCCGGCGGCGCGATCCGAGAGGCGCAACGAGGCGATCGCCCCTGCGGGAGCGCGTGCTGCTGGCACCCGGACAGGTGGGGCGAAGAAGACGGGGCGCCCGGTGGTCGGCAAGAAGCCGGCGGGGCCGTCCAAGAAGTCGCCCGTACGCCCCGCAAAGCGGTCGGCTGCTGCTTCGGGCGCTGCATCGGCCTCTGGCCGGCGCACGGCGTCGAAGCCGTCGAAGCCGCCCCGGCGGGCTCCCAAGTGAGTTCGTCACCCCTTGCACCGCGCGAACTCGCGGGGTAGGTTGCCGCCCCCGCTGGCTCCGCCGCCTGCGTTCCGTTCGAGACCGAGACCTCCCACCATGGCCAAGCTTTCCCAGGTCCTGCGCGACAAGAAGCGCGAGAAGATGATCTCCAAGTTCGCCGACAAGCGTGCCGAGCTCCGCAAGCAGCTCAAGAGCACCGAGATCGATCCCGAGGACAAGGCCGCGATTCAAGCCAAGCTCAACGCGCTGCCTCGCAACTCGTGCCCGACCCGGCTCACCCGTCGCTGCTTCCTGACCGGGCGCAGCAAGTCGGTTTATCGCAAGTTCGGCCTGTGCCGTGTCGTCATGCGTGATCTGGCGTTGCGCGGCGATCTCCCCGGCGTGACCAAGTCCAGCTGGTGATCCCAGCCAGCCATTCGGAGTCGAACATGCGTCCCGGAATTCATCCCGATTACCGCAAGGTCTTGTTCCACGACTCGGCGACCGCCGAGGAGTGGATCGGCTTCTCCACGGTGAGGGCCGAGGAGACCAAGCTGCACCAGGGCGAGGAGCTGCCCGTCGTGCGGCTCGACATCTCGGCCAAGTCGCATCCCTTCTGGACCGGCCAGTCCCGCACCCTCGACGCCGAGGGCCGTATCGACCGCTTCAAGCGTCGCTACGCTCGCAAGCCCGCGGCGCCGGCCCCGGCCAAGCCGGCTCCCGAAGCCAAGGCTGCTGGCGGCGAGAAGAAGAAGGCCAGCAAGAAGGCGCCCGCCAAGAAGAAGGCGTAGCCGCGGGCTCATCAGCCCCCTGCGGCCGGTAGCCTTCCCGCGAAGGCGCAGCAGTAGATCGTTCGCGATCGAGAGGCGGAGCGGTGGTCTCGACCATCGAAGCAGCGCCCGGGACCTCAGGTCTCGGGCGTTCGCCTTTTCTCGATCGGGTACACTTTGCCGCATGTCCGCAAGCGCGAACGTAAATCCGGCTCCGCTCGTGCACACACCCGAGGCGCCCTTCATGGTCGGGCCCGAGGCCATTTCGCCGCAGCTCGCCAGCGACTTGCTCGCGCGAGCGCTCGCGCGCGGGGGCGACTTCGCCGATCTCTACTTCGAGTACCGCCGCTCGTCTTCGATCTCGATGGAGGATGGTCGAGTCCGCAGCGTCGGTGGCTCGATCGATATGGGCGTGGGCATTCGGGTCGTGCAGGGCCAAGCGGTTGGCTATGCCTACGCCGAGAGCCTCGATCCACAGGCGATGTTCGGTGCGGCCGAGACCGCGAGTCGGATCGCTCGCAGTGGTGAGCGGCGTGAGCCGATCCGCCTCGAGCCACGCGAGCGGCCCAGCGTCTATCCGGTCGCCAACGAGGTGATCGATCTCGAGGGCCGCGCGCGGGTCGAGCTGCTGCGCCGCGCCGATCGTGCGACGCGAGCCGAGAGCCCCAAGATCGTGCGGGTCGACGCCGGCTTGGTCGCCGTGCACAAGGAGATCTTGGTCGTGTCGAGCCGCGGCGACATGGTCTACGACTT
>CBFGLP010000399.1:0-6546 GCA_965649595.1 uncultured Myxococcales bacterium
GCGGGCGTTTTGATCGTCCAGCGCGTTGGGCCAGGAATCCAAGATCCGCTGGCGGATGGGATCGGGCTTGAACGTGAAGTCGGCTCCGTTGGGCAGGGCGGCGCTGACGGTGTCGGCGATCTCGGCGGCGGTCGGTGAGAACGCGGCGATGTTGTAGATGCAGCGGGTCAGGCGCTCGCGCGGCGCGTTCGAGAGCTCGAGCAGCGCCCGGATCCCGTCGGGCATGTACATCAGGGGGATGCGCGTGTCCGGCCGACAGAACGCCTCGTAGGCGCCCTTGCGCACGCCATCGATGTACATGAACACGACGTAGTCGCTGCTGCCTCCGCCGGGGATCGACGCGCTGATCAAGCCCGGGAACCGAACGCCGCGCACGTCGAGGCCGAAGCGCGAGAAGTAGTACTCGCCGAGCAGCTCGCCGGCTGCCTTGGTCACCCCGTACATCGTGGTCGGGTGCAGCGGCACGTCGTCGGCGACCACCTCGGGCAGCCCCGGCCCGAACACCGCGATCGTGCTGGTGAAGATCATCTGGCGCACGCCGGTCAGCCGGCAGGCCTCGAGCACGTTGTAGGTGCCGGTCTGGTTGACCTTGTAGGTGAAGGCCGGATCGACCTCGCCGCGGGCCGACAGGATCGCCGCGAGGTGGAACACCCGCTCGGGCCGCAGCTGCTCCATCCACGCGGTCAGGCGCTCGCCATCGGTGACGTCGATCAGGTGCCACGGGAGGTCCGCGGGCAGATCGGCGGCCGCGGCTGGACGTGGGCCGAGGTCACTGGCGTGGACTTCATCGCCCTCGCGCAGCAACGAACGGATCAAGTCGAGGCCTACTTGGCCGCCAGCGCCGGTGACGAGGGTGCGCACGGCGGGAGTGTCCCGGAGCGCCGCGAGGGCGGCAAGGATGCGCGCTCGTCGAGGGGGGACGGTAAGGTCACGATCGCGGCTCGACGACGAGAGGCGCGTAGCGAGGTGCGCGGTGCTCGTAGCTCACTCGCCGCGAAGCACGAAAGGTACGACTCGATTCAGGCGCCCATCCACGTGCAGCCGATACACCGCTGCGTGCTCGATCACCTGCACCCTCGCGGCGCTCGGGACCAGCACCCGCAGACACTCGCGCAGGACGGCGAAATGCGTGAACGCGATCACCCGGCCGCTCGTGGGCAGATCGCCGAGCCAAGCCTGCACTCGCGCCATGAACTGCTTGCCGGTCTCGACCGGCTCGAGCGCATCGCGCTTGGCGAGCGCGCGGATCTGGTCGAGGCTGAGCCGCGATACATCCAGAAAAGTCTCGCTCGCGACGACCAGCTCGCGCAGGCGAGGATCGACCACAAACGAATGCCCGGGGAGCGCGATGCTGGCCGTCTCGCGGGCGCGCAGCAGCGGCGAGCTGTAGGCGCGATCGAAGCTCTCGCCCACGAGCGCTCGCGCGAGGTCTGCAGCCTGAGCTCGTCCACGTGGGGACAAGCTCGTGTCGGCCTCGGTCTTGTCGAGGTTGCCGAGGCTCTCGGCGTGGCGAACGAGCCAGAGATCCAGCACGGCTCATCTTAGGTCTGGAGTTGGCTGCGATCCACGGTCCGGTAGACAAGCGAGCTCGCTCGCGCATGATCACCGCCGTGACCCGCGGGCTCTCGCTGCTCGAGCCACATTCGCTCCCGCTCGTCGAGCTGCTCGCGCTCGGTCATCGGGCACGGGCCCACGTCGACGAACAGCGCCTCGTGCTGCTGAGCGTGCGGGCGTGCTCCGACGCTGGCTTGGTGCTCGGTCGCTGGATGAGCGCTGCACCCGAGCACTTCGAAGGCCCCGTCGCCGGGATCCGGGCCAGCGGCGGCCCTGCGCTGTGGGTCCCGGCCAACAGCTTGATCGCCACGCTCGCGCTCGCCCATGACAGCGCGCTGCTCGACACTCCGCGCGACCGACTGCTCAACCGCAACGTCCGAGGGTTCCTGCGCGGCCTCGCAGCCAACTATTTTGGAGCCGAGACGATCGCCCGCGAGGGCAGGCCGATCGGTGTGCTCGGGTGGAGCCGGGACGCGCAGCAGCGGGTCGTGATCGAGCTCTTCGTCGGGATCGACGAGCCGGTCCGGATCATCCCGCTCGATCGCAACCGCGTGCCCATGCGAGGGATCGAGCCGGTCGGCGTTCGAGCGCTGGGAGTCGCCGATTCGCCGCATGAGCTCGGCCGCCGGATCGTGGCCGCCCACGCGCGCTTCGGGGTCGTGTTCGAGGCAGGCGAAGAGCCGCTCGCCGATGCCGTCTCGCTCCCCGTGGCGGAGGACGAGCGCGTCACCTGGGGCGCGGTCGAGGCCGGACCGATCGGTCAACTCCAGCTCGGTCGCACGAGCTCGGGGGACCTACAGTTGCGCGGTGAATGCTACGCGGACGAGGACTTTCCAGGCTGGCTCGCCGAAGCGTTGAATCATGGCGAGCTCACCACGGTTGCGACCCGAGCGATCGCGGAGGGTCGTATCGAGGGGATCGACGCAGACGCGCTCACGCGAGCAGCACGAGCGATCTAGCGAATCACGCCGCAACCAAGTGTTGCGCGAGCCGCTGTCGCGCCCGGGTCAGCCGCACCGACACGTTCTGCTCGGAGATCCCCAGCGCCGCGGCGATCTCGGCGTAGCTCTTGCCCTCCAGCCGCAGCGCCAGCGTCGACTCCAGCCCCTCGGGCAAGTCCGCGAGCGCCTGCTCGAGCCGCGCGCGGTCGTGCATTCGGCTCAGCCAAGATTCAATGCAGGTGCTCGAATCTCCGACTTCGTCCAAGAACGTGTCGACGTCGAGGCGACCACGCCGACGCAGGTGGCGATAGCAACAATAACGCGCGACCCGGTAGGCAAAGGTCTTGAGCGAGGACTCGCCACGAAAGCGCGGCAACGCCTGCCAGAGCG
Source organism: uncultured Myxococcales bacterium (assembly GCA_965649595.1). Taxonomy (GTDB): domain Bacteria; phylum Myxococcota_A; class Polyangia; order Nannocystales; family Nannocystaceae; genus Plesiocystis. The sequence continues at coordinate 2,886 of CBFGLP010000399.1, forward strand.
CGAGCGCGATGTCCTGCTCGAGATCCTCGCGCTCGCTCGGGCTCTTGGCGAAGCTGCCGGCCATCCGCGAGATGCCGTGCTTGTGCTCGTCGAGCAAGCGCCCCCACCGACGGCGACGCTCGCGGGTGTTGGTGTCCTCCTCATGCTCGTCCGCGCTCGTGGGCAGGGGAGTCGCACGAGCGAGGCTCGCACTGGCCTGACCGCGATAGCCCGCGCTCGAAGCCGCGAGCAGCCGCTCGTCGATCGACCACAAGAGCCCCGCGAGCGCTCGCATCTCCTCGGTGGGCGCGGCTGCGCGAGCGAGCACCTCGCGGAGCCCGGCGCCGTCGATGCCGAGGCTCGCCAGCTGCTCGCGCTCGGCCGCAGGCAGCCGCTCGAGGCTCCCGAGCCAGTCCCACACCTCTCGCCGCGCGTCGGTCTGCGCTGCGAACCCGCCGAGCCCGACCAGCGAGCTCCACCAGGTCGGCTCCGCGTCGACCTCGTGAGCATCGGGCCAACGCTCGGCTTGCTCGGCGCAGCGGCGCAGCTCGAGCGCGACGATCCGGGTGTGGCGGGCGAAGTCGGCCAGCACCGGCGACAGCCCGAGCAGCTCGAGCGGCCGCTCCGGTATGGTCCTGAGCGAGCGTGGTCGGCCGAGCCCCCGCGCCAACGAGCGCGTGGCCATCTCGAGCAGCGCGAGGCCACGCAGCGCGGGCACTCCGAAGAGCCCGAAGAGCGCGAGGACGGCCCAGATCCAAGCGACGGTGTTGCCGAGGTCGAGCATGCTGACGAACGGTGTCGGTCCTCGGAGAAAGCCTACACCGGCGGAGCGAATTTTTTCGGGACACCAATAGGCGAGGGCGGAGCGCCCTCGCCGAGCACCCCCGCTGGCTGATCTCGAGATCAGCGTTACCTCGGGATCACTTGGTCTGGAGCCGACGATGCTGAAACACGGTGCTGGCGATCCACACTGGAATCGACCCCAGCAGCGCCCACGCGAGCGGGATGACGACCAGCCCCGCTGCTTGGGCAGCGGCGGGCATCATCGCCTCGGGGGGCGCGCTGGCCAGCGCGGCGCTCGCATCGATGGCGCCGAACGAGCTGCCGAGCAGGCCGAGGCCCACACACGTCAGCAGCGCGCGGTCACACACCAGCAGCCAGCTCGAGCCTCCCGCATCGCCGCGCTGGTTGGCACGCAAGTAGAAGACGAGCGCGGCCACGGCAACACCCAGCCCGATCGTGATGGCGTGGTTGAACAGGCCGCCGCTGACATAGAACACGAGGAAGTCGCTCATCGTGCACCTCCAGTGTCGCGGCGACCGAGGACCCTACAGCGAGTCACGAAGATTTCGTCGGCTCGTCGAGTGCCTTGCGAGCCGACCTCGCCGCCGAGCGGACCGCCGAGCTGATCAGCTTGGGGTTGCCCACGAGCAAGCGATCCACGACGGGCAGCGCGGCCTTGCCGGCAGACCCGAGCGCGCGCAGCCACGCGAGCAGGCCCAAGCAGCGCGCTTCGATCTCGAGGATCTCCGCCAGTCGCTCCGGCCTCAGCACGATCGGCAGCAGGCTCGCGCCGCTCGGCCCGATCGCTGCCAAGGCGAGCAGCGCCTGCGCGGGTCGGGGGTCCCGCTTACCGATCGGCGGTCGCAGCAGCAGCTCGAGGTCGTCGAGCACGAACACCGCCCGCGGCCCGAGCTCGGTGATCGTCGCGAACGCGGCCTCCTGCACGTTCGTGCTCATGTCCCACAGCGCGCGCGCGAGCCCGGCTCGGTTGGGCCCGGTCAGCGGGCGCTTGGCGAGGCCGCGAACGTAGTGCACGCGGGCCTGCGTGCCGCCGTCTCGGCAGGGGACCCGCATCAGCTCGCCATCAATTCCGAGGTGGTGCAGCCGAGGGAAGCGAGTCGCTACATCTTCGACGATCTGCGAATTTGCGACCGCGCGCCCTGGCTCCCAAGGGCCGCTCGGGCGCTCGCGGATCTCGACCACGTGCCCGGCATGGAACTCGCGCAGCACCGGGTGACTGGCCTTGCGCAGCCAGCTCAGCGAGCTACGTCGGATGTCGCGGTGATCGATGGCGTGGACCCGGATCATCTCGACGAAGCGCATCGCGGGCTCGCGCAGCAGCGACGGCAGCAGCTCGTCGGGCGACCTACCGTGGGGCCAGCGATCCAGATACACGTCGAGCTCGCGCACGGAGCCCAGCATCCAGCGCAGCTCGATCGCTTCGCCGAGCTTCCACGAGCGCGTCCACAGGCGCGCGTTCAGGTGCTCGCGCACGAGCTCCGCCTCGGCCCGCGCTCGCTCGCCCGCTTCGCCCCGAACGGTCGCGCCGAAGTGATCGAGCACGACCAGGCGCCCGAGCGGGTCGCCCTCGATCTGCAAGAGGTCCGCCCAGACCAGCCGCAGCGACACGTCGTCGGCCCAGTCGACCATGTCGCGCTCGAGCATCGCGCGCAGCAGGTCGGTCGGAGGACGCAGAGGCTCGGGCCGAGCGGCCATGCGCCTCGACTATGCCCGCGACTCGGAGCGGGTGCAGTCACTCGCGCTCGGAGTCGAGATGCTCCATCTGAGCTGCTGCGTAGCGCGTGCCGGCGGCCGAGTCGGGCGGGACGGCAGCCTCGATCTGTGCCAGCTCGTCCTTGCTCAGCGAGAGCTCGAGCGCCCCGAGGGCCTCGCTCAGCTGCTCGCGCCGGCGCGCACCGATCAGCGGCACGATGTCGGTCCCGCGCGCGAGCACCCACGCGATCGCCACCTGAGCCAGCGTCTTGTGCTCGGTCTGCGCGACCTCGCGCAGCGCCTCGACCAGCGCGAGGTTGTGGTCGAGGTTCTCCTTGGCGAAGCGCGGGCTGTAGCGACGAAAGTCGTTGACCGGCAGCTCGCGCTGCTTCGACCACCGCCCGCTCAGCAGCCCACGCGAGAGCACGCCATAGGCCGTGATCGCGACCCCGAGCTCGCGGCACGCCGGCAGCAGCGACTTTTCAACTCCCCGCGAGATCAGCGAGTACTCGATCTGCACGTCGACGATCGGGTGCACCGCGGCGGCCTTGCGCAGCGTCTTGGCCCCGATCTCCGACAGCCCGATGTGACGCACGTAGCCGGCCTTGACCATGTCGGCGATCGCCCCGACCGTGTCCTCGATCGGCACCGCGGGATCGAGCCGCGCCAGCCGGTAGATGTCGACATAGTCGGTGCCGAGCCGGCGCAGCGTGTACGCGAGCGCGCTCTTGACCGCGGCCGGTCGCCCGTCGATGCCGAGCCATGCGCCATCCGGGCCGCGCAAGGCTCCGAACTTCACGCTGATGATCGCCTGATCGCGCGAGCGACCGCTGAGCGCCTCGCGGATCAGCAGCTCGTTGTGGCCCATCCCATAGAAGTCGCCGGTGTCGAGCAGGTTGATCCCAGCCGCGAGCGCGGCGTGGATCGTGGCGATGCTCTCCGCTCGATCCGACGGGCCGCCGTAGAGGTCGGACATGCCCATGCAGCCAAGCCCGAGGGCGGAGGCGGAGGGGCCAGTGTTGCCGAGCTTGCGAGTCTGCATGCGGAGGCGATGGTCGCGTGTGGGGCGCGCACTGTCAACGATGGGCGGCTTTGCCGACCGGACGTCCGTTCGAAGGAGCCACCTCAATCGGGAAAGGCCGCGGAGCGGCCAAAGAATCAGTCAGACGTGAGGGCGGGGTCCCCG
>CBFGLP010000400.1:0-7003 GCA_965649595.1 uncultured Myxococcales bacterium
TGCGGCACGAGCATCCGGCGATCCGTCGGGTCAGCGCCCGGCTCGCCCGCCACTCGAGCTCGTCGAGGATCCTTCGCCTGCTGCTGCCGCTCATGCACGATCGGGATCCCTGGCTGCGCGAGGCGGCGATCGAGAGCGCGCTGATCCGGGGCCTGCCCGGCTCGTGGCAGATCGCATGCGAGGCCGCGTTCGCCCGCGACACACCAGCGCCGCTGCGTCGCTCGGCGCTCGCTTGGGTCGCCATGCAAGGGGACGCGAGCGCGCACGCCCGGATCTTGGCCGAGCTGCGGGCGCGGCCGAGCGCCGAGCTGCTGTGGGCCGCGAGCATCACCGGTCGGGCCGAGGCGGTCGCGATCGCGGTCGAGCTGCTCGATCACCGCTCGCTCGCGCGGCTCGCTGGAGAGGTCGTCAGCAGCATCGCCGGCCTCTCGATGCTCGACCACCGCTACTGGCTCGACGAGGGTGCGATCGGGAGCTACGGCGCCGACCCGGACGAAGCCTTGCCGCCGCTCGCCGACGACGACCTCGACGCGAGCCTGCTACCACCCGACGAGCTGCGCCTGCGCCTGCCCAACCCTGCTCGCATCCGCGACTGGTGGCAGCTCGCCGCTAGCGATCTTTGTTTGCCGCTGCGCTACCTCGCGGGCCGCCCCGTCACGCTGGAGACCCTGCACGCGGGCCTGCGCGAGGCCCCGATGCGCCGCCGTCACCCGCTCGCGCTCGAGCTCGCGATCCGCAGCGCTGGTGGTGGCATCCTCGACACCCGGGCGCCCGCGCGCGTCCAGATCGCCCAGACCGCGGCGATCTTCAGCAAGCTCGAGCAGCTGCCCGAGATCGACTTTCAAGACGGCTTCCCGCTGATCTAGCGAAAGGTACCCATGGCACTCACGGTGTTCGTCGAGAAGATGGGCTTCTTCCACAAGGGCAGCGACGGCTTCGGCGTCGCGCCGCTCGACGTGTGCTTGTCACCGCCGCCGGGGCCGGTCCCGATCCCCTACACCAACGTCCTGTTCGCCAAGGATCTGATCAAGGGCAGCAAGACCGTCCGCATCGACGGCGAGCCGACCTTCCTGGAAGACTACTCCGAGACCTCGACCAGCATCGGCGACGAGGGTGGGACGCTCGGCGGCAGCGTGATCACCGGGGTGATCCTGGGCAAGGGCTACTTCATGATCTGGTCCATGGCCGTGTCGATCGAGGGCATGGGCGTATGTCGTCACGGCGACATGATGGGCCAGAACAGCGCCTCGGCCCCACCCTCCTCGCTCAACGCGGCGGCGGTCAATCGGCCGGCGAGCGTCAGCGCACCGATCCCCGCGCCGGTCGCGACCCAGCGCGCGGCGCAGGCTCGCGTGCTGCAGGCGACCGGTCCGGGCAATTCGCAGCCGGCCCCCCAGCAGCCGTGCGACTTCGAGAAGGTCGCGATCGAATGCAAGCACACTGGCAGCGGCGATAAAAAGCGCGGCTTCGGTCCGTTCGAATTCACCTTCTCCGGCACCGTTCGAGACAACCTGCCGCGCCCGAGGGATCGCCGGCGAGCGTTCGTGCCCAACATTCAGACGATCGCCGGCACGACCGACGACAAGGCCGAGACGATCAAGATCAAGCTCAGCGGCGGGCCTGGCTACGGCTGCTCGCGCAAGCACCCGAAGATCGAGATCACGGATCGCGCGACCGGGGAGAAGCAGACCCACGAGGGCAAGACCGAGCTGTCGTTCAAGGCAAAGAGCATCGCCTTGCCGCCGCCGGTCTACTCCGCGATGAGCCCGGCCGCGATCATCGGCTACTTCTGGTTCCCGCCAGGCGGGACCCGCCGCTACATCGTCGAGGTCGAGTCGTGCGGTGTGCTCGCCAATCATGGCCCGGGCTTTCGCAAGCTCACCCGCCAGATCGACGTATTCTCCAGCGACAAGTACAAGCTCTCGATCGAGATACCGACGATCGTAAACCGCAATTACGCGATCTCCGGCACCGGGCCGCGGCGCTTTCCATTGGTCGAGCACGTCCCGCCGCCGACCCCGGTGGCCGCGGGGCAATCCCGCTGGAACCGCGAGAGCGCCTACAATACGGAGCTACCGGCGAACAGCCCCTATCACGGCTCACGGCCGGTCGATCGCGCGATCGTCGAGGTCGCCTCGACGGTCAAGCTCGAGCGCAATAGCGAGGATTTGCGCGCGACCGAGAGCCTGGGAAAGCTGGTCCGGGCGCTCTGCGAGATCGAGAACAACATTCAATCGGTCATGAACTTCATCCAGAACCTCCAGCCGACCGTCGGCTGGAAGTTCGAGTTCAAGATCGGGTTCTTCAAGGGCGACATGGCGCTCGAGTGGGGCGCCAAGGAGGCCCCCGACCACACAGTCTTTTGCTGGTGGAAGTTCACGCCCAGCCTGACGCTGCTGTCGATCGAGCTCGAGGCCGAGTTCGGGATCGACATCGTGGTCCTGCGCTCGTTCAAGGTCACCTTGGTGTTCTTCGGCAAGGTCGGCGGCGAGGTCAAGCTCGAGACCTCGATCGAGGCCACTCACGAGCGCCCCTCCTGGGAGCTCGCGATCGGGACCGAGATCAGCGGCGAGCTCGGTATTCGGCTCGCGCTCGGGGCCGACTGGGTCACGGCGACCGGCAAGGTCGGGGTCGCGTTCCCGTTCGAGGCCAAGCCGGAGATCGATCCGCAAAAGGGGTTTGGAATCCCGTGGAAGCTCGACTTCAAGGGCATCAAGGCCGACGTGATCGGCTCGATAAAATTCGTCGGGAGCTTTTCGAAGTCCTTTACTCTGGTGCCGCCGCGGACCCTCGGTCAGGGGAGGTTCCCGGATGCTGGGCGCACACCGACCAGCGTGCCGGCGCCCGCGGGTCAGGGGAGGCGCTGACGTGAGCACGCCGATCTTTTATTTGCACGTTCGGTCGCAGGGGTGCACGGCGGAGATCCGGCTCAACGACGCGCCGATGCTCGTGGTCGCACGCGAGCACCAGCAAGAGGCGTTTCCGACGATCAGCGAGTGGGTGATCGACGGGAGCAACGTGCTCGACGTCTACTTGCACGAGCTCGGCGATGAGCCGCGCATTCGAGTCGCGCTCTGCCAAGCCAACCTGGGTGACGTGCCCGAGCCCGGGCAGGAGCTGGAGCTGATCGTGATCGAGTGGCCGCCGATCCCGGCGCCGCCGATTGAGGGTGAATTGCCGGTCGAGCCCGAGCTGCCCGCCCTGCCGCTGGCGCTACGCGAGGTCGGGGCCGCCACGCATCCATTCGGCCACTGGTCCTGGGAGGACGCCCCGCCCTTTGCGAGCGATCCCAGGACGGCTGCGGACGTGCTCGATTATGTGCGCGATCTTCATGCACGGATCGCCGCGGGATCGATCGATGCGCTGATCAGCGAGAGCCGGATTAAGTTCGACGAGGTCGCCCCGGCCTATGCGATGACCGTCGCGGACGCGCAGCTGCGGCTGCGCCAGGCCTGGCAAGGGCTCACGAGCCACGCCGACTTTCGGCTCGCGCCCTTGGACGAGGCGGACCTCGACCTCCGGCTGCACTGCGGCGGACGCCTGGTCGAGCCGACGACGCGCGACGGTCGGCCGATCCTGCGTCAGGCGGTCGCGATCGACGACGAGCTGTGGTCGCTGCCGATCTTCATCGCGCGGACGCACTGGGAGTACACGGCTGGGCAATTGACGATCATGCGGTGACCGAGGGCGCCGCTTCGCTTCACTCAGGCGAGGCGGCGAGGATAGGTGTAGGGCGTGCCTTCGAAGCCCTTGGCGATCAGCTCCTCGCGGGTAGCCAAGTAGGGGTTGCGCGCCGGGTCGAGGCCGCGCAGGTAGGCGTCGAGGTCTGCGGGCGCCCGCGCGACGTCGTACTCGTAGGTGGTGTCGAGGGCGGCCCGTGGCACCGGAGCCCCCCAGTCGAAGGCGTCGACCTCTGCGCGAGTGTGACGAATGGTCTTGTAGAATGCGCGGGTCGACTCGGGGATCAGCGAGAGCTTGGTCAGGCGCTCCATCGCCGCCTCGAGCCAGGCCCTGTAGGCCTCGTGGCGGCCGACGATGTGGTGGGCGACCGAGGCGAGGTAGCCGACCTCGTAGGTGTTGGACCAGCGCTGCTGTCCGACCCCGAACACTCGGCCGAGCGCGTGAGCAACGATCCACTGGGGCTCGAGCGCCGGCCCAACCCACGTACCGTGCTCGGGCAAGCGCCACCCGCTCAGATAGCGCGAATCGATCACCGCTGCCCAGACCGCGGTGACATAATCGAGTGCATCGGTGAAGTCCGAGAGGCCGTGGAACCGCCAGATCACCCATTCGGCGATCCCGGCGCTCAATGCCAGCTTTCCGCGCGGCGAGAGCGGACGGATCTTGTTGTTGAGCCGCTCGTTGCTCTCGCCGCAGTAATATTGGCGGATATTGTTATCATCCCACTCGAAATCGATCGAGCGACCGGCGATGCCCGCGGCGGCGATATGCGCGGGAATTGTCAACGAGCTGGCGGCCATGGCTGCACAGCTCGATTACTACGCCGCTTGTTTTCGTGCAGCTCGGATCCTCGCCGAGCGCCTCGATACAGCGCTAGGCGCAGAGCTGCCCACGCGCGACAGCGGCATTCATTATTCGAGCACCACGACGCCCCGCAGCTCGCCCTCGGAGCGCAGCTCGATCGTCGCGGTCGGGCCAGCCGCGTAGCCTTCGCGGATCGCCCTGACCGCGGCGATCAGCGTCATCGCACCGCTAGCAACGCCAATTTCACCGACCGATCGTGCCGGCCACAGCACCGGCAGCCGCTCGCGCCGGGTCCGATAGCAGCGAGCGTGCGCATGGGAAATTTCCCAAGCATCGTAGCGCTCGCCGTTGACGTTGCCGGCCACGAAATCGATCTTTCCTTCGGCCACCCCCGCGTCGTGGATCGCCGCCTCGAACGCCTGCATGAGCGCATCGCCGACCGATGGCTGATTGCCGAGCACGCCATTGCGCTCGTAGCCGAGCCCCAACCCACGAATGGCCGGGGCCGCTGCTCCCCGTCCGACCACGACGAAGGCCGCGCCCTCACCCGGGATCAGCCCCTGCGAACGTCCCGGACCGATCAACCGCTGATCCCTGGCGAGCGCGTCGAGATCGATCTTGCGCAGCAGCGAGTCGGCCCCACCGATGACGCAGCGCGACGCTTTTCCCGTGTCGATCAGCTCGCGCGCGATCGCCAGGGCCTCGACCAGCCCCGCCGCCCCGCCGTGCAGCACACGCGAGTGCTCCGACAGCGGCTTCTCCAGCATCCCGGCCAGCTCGGCCAAGAGCTCGGCGTCGGTGACTCCGACCGTGAGCGGGTGCTCGCGATGCGGCTCGGGCACCTGCCAGAGCAGCGCGTCGCCATCCTCGATCGCACACTCTGTCAGCGCCCGCGCGGCGAGGTTGAGCAGCCAGCTGCGCTCGCTCGAGCGCAGACGCGGATCCGCCAGCACCCGGGCACCGATCGGCGGCTCCTCGTGGTCCAGCAAAGGCGTAGCGAGCTCGGAGAAGCGCTTGATCCCGGCCCGGATCGCCGCGCAAGTCTGCGCCGCGTCGAGCCCCACGGCAGTCACCGCGCCTTGTCCGAGGATGTGCAAACCGTCCATCGTGCTCACAGCCCAATGTGCTCACAGCAGGTGAGGCCGCCGCTTGTCGACCCCGCCTTCACCACGCAGGTCGACGTGTCGCTTGCCAGTGCGCTTGGCTTGCAGCCATGCACGCTTGGCGTGGCCAATGACGATCTCCAGCAAGGGCGCCCGCCTTCGCTCGACGGCGATCGCGACTCGCCCGGTCAAGACCACGCTTCGCTGTAGCGCATCGATCTCGACCGTGTCGACCCGCAGCGGCGCATGGACGAGGCGATCGGCGTAGACGAAGTGCACGGGGACGTCGAGCCGCGGCAAGCGAAACGACCACTCGCTCTCGGGGGTCAGGTTGACGAGGCGCACGAGCTCGCCGCCTTCGAGCGCGTCGAGCTGCTGATCCGCGGGCGCCGACTGATGGAAGGCAGGATCGAAGTCGTAGGGCGCCAAGGGCCAGCGATCGCGCTTCCACGCGAAGTCGAAGGTCCCGGCCAGGGCCCGCCGCGGCGACCAAGCCCGCCCGACCACGCCGAACCCGACCGGCGCGCACGCGCTGTCGCGCTGGAGCATCGGCGCGTCGGGGTCCTCGATGTTCGGTAGCTCGGACACGACCTCGGGATCGGCCGAGCGAGCGCCACGAAAGCCGATGCCCAAGGGGTTGCGCTCGTCGAGCGAGCCACCATGGGCCCGCTCCCAGCACAGCGGCATGGTCGAGAAAGGCACAGGCTGGCTCGGCGCGTCGTCGATCCACACGCGATCGCCCGTGACCGAGAGCAGCTTGCTCAGCGCTCCAACGTGGAGCCCGACCAGCACGCGCTCGCTCGGCTGGACCCGCGGCGCGTGGGCGAGCGCCTCGACCAGCACGTCGACGCGCGGCTTGGGTGGGACGAGATCGCTGTCGTGCAGCGGGCTCCCGCGCGAAGGATCGCCCCGAAACTCGTCGGCCATGCGCAAGTCGATCCCGGGCTCGAGCACGCCGACTCGGCCCTGCTCGTCGACCGCGAGCGTGGCCTTGACGATCACGAGCAAGAGCTCGCCGCCTTGCCCATCCGGCAGCAGGAAGTGACCCGCGACGAAGGGGGTCGTATTGGTCAGCTTCGCCGAGCTCGCCACGGCTACACCCACTGCCCCGCTGCGTCGATGCCGATCGGCCAATAGGGCATCGCCGTCAGGACCTCGATCCAGGTCACGTGGTGGCCGTCCACTAGCCAGCCGAGCAAGAGCTGCTCGGGCGGGACTCGACGAGCGCTCGCAGGCATGGCGGCGTTGATCTCCTCGCACAGGACCCAGTACGCCTGAATCACGCCGAGCACCCGCGGGTGCGCGACCGGGCCGATCGGGTGTGCTCGCAGGCAATCTGCGAGCGCCGCTTCGACGCTCATGCCCCGAGCCTCGCGCTCGCCCAGCTCTTGCGTCCACCAGCGCTCCGCGTCGAT
>CBFGLP010000401.1:0-2086 GCA_965649595.1 uncultured Myxococcales bacterium
TCGACATCCTGGTCAACAACGCGGGCATCTCGATCGACGCGTTGCTGCTGCGTGCTCGGCCCGAGGACCTGCGCAAGATCTTGGCGATCAACCTCGAAGGCGCGTTTGCCTGCGCCAAGGCGGCGTCTCGCTACCTGCTCAAGGCGAAGGAGCGCGGCCGCATCATCAACGTCTCGAGCGTCGTCGGCGAGACTGGCAACCCCGGCCAGTCGATGTACGCCGCGTCCAAGGCGGGCTTGCTCGGCTTGACCAAGTCGCTCGCCCAGGAGCTCGCGGGACGCGGGGTAACGGTCAACGCCGTGACCCCTGGCTTCATCTCCACCGACATGACCGACGCGGCGCTGCAGGGGCAAGCCCGCGAGGCGTTGCTGGCCAAGATTCCGCTCAAGCGCATCGGCGAGGCCGACGAGGTCGCCGAAGCCGTGGCTTGGCTGGCGTCGTCAGCAGCCGCCTACGTCACCGGTCACGTGCTGCGGGTCAACGGCGGCCTCGCGATGTGATCGCCACCTCTCGATCTCACTCTTTCGGTCTCACTACTCCTGCGGGCCATCCAGGCCCGCTCGTACGGCCCAACTGGGCCAATGTCTCTACCTCGGCCCCTCTGGGCCAGCACCTCTACCTCGGCCCTCCGGGTCGAATGGGACCAGCGAAAGCAAGACTCATGTCCGACGACATCCTGCGCCAGATCACCGGGATCATTTCCGCCCAACTCGACGTGAAGGAAGAGGACATTACGCCCGACAAGAGCTTCACCGACGACCTCGGCGCCGACTCGCTGGCGATCGTCGAGTTGGTGCTGGCTCTCGAGGAGCAGTTCGGCGTCAAGATCCCCGACGAGAACGTCGACGCCATCAAGACCGTCGGCGACGCCGTCGACTACATCAAGACCCACCGCGGCTGAGTCGTGTCGATCGGCCCGCCGAGGGCTGATTGCTAGACTCAGCCGAGTTGGACCGCGGGTTCGCTCGCGCCCCGCGGTCCCCGTCGAGCCATTACTCCCTCGGCCTCTGGGGCCGAGAGGCGAGCGCGCCGAGGACCGTTCCATCGTGGCAGAGCGCAAGGTAGCCGTCACTGGCATCGGAATGATCACGCCGCTTGGCGTGGATAACCAGTCGACCTGGGAGGCCGTGGTCGCGGGTCGGAGCGGGGTCGATCGGATCACGCGCTTCGACGCCAGCGAGTTCCCGGCCCAGATCGCGGCGGAGGTGAAGGGCTTCGAGCCGACCAAGTACTTCTCCAAGAAGTACCTCCGGCAAATGGATCCCTTCATCCAGTACGCGGTCGCGGCCTCGTACATCGCGCTCGAGGACGCTGGCCTCCAGGATCCCAGCCAGCGACCGGCGCCGGAGCGAATCGGTGTCTACGTCGGCTCGGGTCTCGGTGGAATCACCACGATCGAGCAGAGCCTCGCGGCGGTGCGCGAGAAGGGCTGGCGCCACGGGATCAGCCCCTATTTCGTCCCTGCGCTGATCGTCAACCTAGCGGGCGGCCAGATCTCGATCTTCCACAACTTCAAGGGCCTGCTGATGAGCCATGTGTCGGCCTGCTCGACCTCGGCTCACTCGATCGGCGAGGCCTACCTGGCGATCAAGCACGGCCGGGCCGACATGATGATCGCGGGCGGCACCGAGTCGACGATCACTCCGCTCAGCGTCGGTGGTTTCGCTGCTGCACGAGCGCTCAGCACTCGCAACGACGAGCCGCAGAAGGCCTCGCGGCCCTTCACCGCCAGCCGCGATGGCTTCGTGATGGGGGAGGGCTGCGCGCTGCTGGTGCTCGAGGAGTTGGAGCAGGCGAAGGCTCGCGGTGCCCGGATCTTGGCCGAGGTCGTCGGCTATGGCGCCAACTCGGACGCTTATCACGTGACCTCCCCGAGCCCCGGTGGCGAGGGCGCACAGGGGTGCATGCGCTTGGCGCTGGCCGACGCGGGGCTCGCACCCGAGGCGATCGGCTACGTCAATGCTCACGGCACCTCGACGGCTGCCGACGCGATCGAGACCAAGGCGATCCGGGGGGTGTTTGGAGCCCACGCGGACAAGGGCTTGATGGTGTCGTCGACCAAGTCGATGCACGGCCACCTGCTCGG
>CBFGLP010000402.1:0-4397 GCA_965649595.1 uncultured Myxococcales bacterium
AGGGGACCAGCCCGCCGGCGTCGTCCTGGCCGACGAACGCGTAGCCGAGGTGCCCGCAGCCGAGCAGCATCGCGAGGTTGAGCGCGTGCCGACCTCGCAGCATCAGGGGCTTGCCCGACACGCTCCCGCGCAGCTTCAAGAACGCGATCACCGAGCCGGTGAAGGTGATCGAGCCGATGAACACGTCGATGAAGATCTCGATCTCGTGGATCAGCTTCTCGCTGCCGGTCAGCGGCTCGAGCGGGCTCAGGTAGCTCGAGATGCCGACCAGCACCGCCGCGAGCCCGACGAAGCTGTGCAAGACCGCGACCAGCTCGGGCATCGAGGTCATCGCCACGCGGCTGGCCAGGTAGGCGCCGATCAGCGCGCCCGGCAGGATCGCGGCGGCGAGGATCCCGACACCGGACGCGTCGAGCTCGAAGGGCGCGGGCATGTCGAACGCGCCGACCACGTAGCCGGTCGTCGCCGCGATCGCGACCAGCATGCCGAGGATGCCGTAGAGGTTGCCTCGGCGCGCGCTCTCTTGGTTGGACAGGCCGCCGAGCGAGAGGATGAACAGGATGCTCGCGGCGATGTAGGAGACGGTCAGGATTCCGGCAGGGATCATCGTTTCGCAGCTCCTACTTGTGGAACATCTTGAGCATCCGCTGGGTGACCAAGAAGCCACCCGCGATGTTGATGGTCGCGACCAGGATCGCGATCGCGCCGAGCAGCACAGCAGGCTCGCTCAGCGGGCCGCCGATCTGCAGCAGACCACCGATGATGATGATGCCGCTGATCGCGTTGGTTACCGACATCAGCGGCGTGTGCAGGGCGGGGGACACGTTCCAGATCACCTGCCAGCCGACGAAGCAGGCCAGCACGAACACGATGAAGTGATCGAGGAAGTCGTCGCCGCTGCCCCAGCCGATCCCGAGCAGCACGAGGCCGCCGACCAGCAGCCACAGCGGGTTGGTCTGTCGCTGCGGTCCGCTCTTGCCGTGGCCGTGGCCGTGACCATGACCCGACTTCTTGGGCTTGCTCGCGGGTGCGCTGGCGGCTGGCGAGGGCGTCGTCGCGGCCGGCTTGGCCTGCGCGGGCTTTTGCTCGGCCGGCTTGGCCTGCGGCGAGGGCTCGACGGGCGGTGGCGGCCACTTGAGCTCGCCCTCGCGCAGGATCAGCGCCCCGCGAACGACCTCGTCGCTCTCGTCGACCTTGAAGCCCGCAGCCCCGCCCATGTCGTCGAGCAGGTGGCAGAGGTTGTTGCCGTAGAGGTTGGACGCCACGTTGGGCATCCGGCTCGGCAGGTCGGTGTAGCCGATCAGCGTGACGCCGTGGACGACCTTGACGGCGTCGGCCTCGACCAGCGGGCAGTTGCCGCCGCGCTCGGCCGCGAGGTCGACGATCACCGAGCCGGCCTTCATGTTCTGCAGCGCCTGCTCGGTGATCAGCACCGGCGCCGGCTTGCCGGGGATCAGCGCGGTCGTGACGATGATGTCGACCTCCTTGGCCTGCTGCTCGAACAGCCGCCGCTCGGCCTCCATGAAGGCCTCGGACATCACCTTGGCGTAGCCGCCTTGACCGGTGCCGTCTTCCTCGATGTCGATGGTCAGGTACTCGGCCCCCATCGACTCGATCTGCTCCTTGACGGCAGGTCGGGTGTCGAAGGCCCGCACCGCCGCACCGAGCCCGCGCGCCGCACCGATCGCCGCGAGCCCGGCCACGCCAGCGCCGATCACCAGCACGCGCGCCGGCGGGACCTTGCCGGCCGCGGTGATCTGCCCGGTGAAGAAGCGCCCGAACCGGTTCGCCGCCTCGATCACCGCGCGATAGCCAGCGATGTTGGCCATCGACGAGAGCGCGTCCATCTTCTGCGCCCGCGAGATGCGGGGGATCGCGTCCATCGCCAGGACCGTCGCCTTGCGCTCCGCCAGTCGCTCGACCAGCGCCTTGTTTTGGGCCGGCCAGATGAACGAGATCAGGATCTGCCCCGCGCGCAGCAGCTCGGCCTCGTGCTTTCCGAGCCCCGGGTGGTCCATCGGCTCGCGCACCTTGAGCACGATCTCGACGCCGCTCCACAGCGCCTGCGCGCCTTCGACGACGGTGCAGCCCGCCTCGCGATAGAGCTCGTCGGGGAAGTCGGCCTTTTGACCAGCGCCCGACTCGATCCAGACCTCGAAGCCGAGCTTCTGGAGCCGCTTGACCGTCTCCGGTGTAGCCGCGACTCGGCGCTCGTTCGGATACACCTCGCTAGGGATGCCGACCTTCATGCTGCTGCCTCCTCGTCGCAGCCGGAAAAGGCGCGGCGGGCGGGGCATCTAGTAACACGAACGCAGGCGGCTTATAAGGTCAGGCCACGTCCACCAGCTCACCATGGCCAGCGACCCCGAGCAGCCGGACGACACCTTGGGCGGGTTGACCCACTTCGACGCCCACGGAGCGGCCCGCATGGTCGACGTCGGAGCGAAGCCCGATGCGCCTCGCATGGCGAGGGCCCGCGCGCGCCTGCGCATGGATGCGAACACGCTCGCACGCATCGAGGCCGGCGAGATCGGCAAGGGCGATGTCCTCGGGATCGCGCGCGTGGCTGGGATCGGTGGGGCCAAGCAGACCGCCAGCCTGATCCCGCTCTGTCATCCGGTCCGTCTGACGCGCGTCGAGATCGAGTTCACGATCGAGCGCGCGCTGCCTGGCGTCGTGATCGAGGCCGAGGTCCACGCGATCGATCGCACCGGCCCCGAGATGGAGGCCATGCAGGCCGCGGCTACGGCCGCGCTGACGATTTACGACATGTGCAAGGCGATCGACCGCGGCATGCAGGTGGTCGAGCTGCGGCTGCTCGAGAAGGCCGGCGGCAAGTCGGGGCGCTGGGTCGCGAGCGTGGGTGAGTAGCGAGCACGCGGCCCTCACCCCGACACCGAGGGCGCGCAGCTCGAGCTAGCCACCGTCGAGCGGGACCATCATCCAGCCCTCGTGGTTCATGACGACCGCCCAGACCGCGATCGCCTGCTCCTCGGGGGCCGGGATCATGGCGCCCGCGACGACCACGAAGGCTTGCATGCCCGCGCTCAGCTCGATGTCGACGCTGGCGAAGGCCGAGATCGGCGGAACTCCGGCCTCACCGACGCCGAGGTGCTGGAGCTCCAGCGGGACCGAGATCGAGTCCGAGGCCGTTCCCCAGGCGATGTCCGACGCGAAGGGGCTCGGGATCACGCCAGCCATCGCCTCACCGACCGAGATCGCGGCCGGGACCGAGGCCGCGTTGACGAAGCGCAGCTCGGCCTCGTCGCTCGGCTCGAGCGGGAAGTCCTCGGTCACCTGCAGGACCGAGAGCTCGGGATCCTCGGGCAGCTCGGTCTCGACCTCGCCACCGACGATCACGAGGTACTCGCGTCCGGCCTCGAGCTGGTCGCTGAGCAGGTTGGCCTCGGCAGTGCCCTTGCAACCATCGTCGGCTGGGTAGAGGTCGAGCTGGTGCTCTCCGGGAGACACTCGCATCGGCCTCAGCTGACCAAACGCGAGCTCACCGAGCAGCTCCTGCTTGCCGATGCAGAGCGAGAACGCCTCCGCGTCGGGGCTGGCGTGCAGGGTCCACACGCGCGGGTCCTGGCGGATCGTGGTCTGTTGGTCCGCGTGCACGCTGAACAGCGCGAACGCGTCCTCGGCCCGCGGCCGGCGATCGAGCACGCCGGTAGTGAAGATCAGCGCCCGCTGATCTTCGGCGTAGGGCTCGATCGTGAACGAGGTCAGCGGATCGCCCTGCTCGGTCCGAACACCGAGCTGCAGCGCGACGTCGGCCGCGATCTCGATGCCCGCGGCCGGGCTCGAGCCGAAGCGCGCGAGGTTGTCGAGCTCCACGCTGCCGTCGTTGTTCAGATCGATGTCGACGGTCGGCGCGGTCGGGGCCACGTGGATGACTCGTACGAGCACGTTGCCGGGCGCGGGATCCTGACCCCACTCCTCCACGAAGGGCAGCACCCGGAACCTCTCGTCATTGTCGTTGGATCCGATCAGGCCCGCCGCGACCGCCGTTACGTCGACACCCTCGGTCAGCTCGAAGGGGCCGGCCTCGTAGAGCGGCTTCGAGTTCGGGGGCGCACCCGCGGACCGGATCTCGAACTCGTGCGGCCCCGCGGGCAGCTCGAGGAACTCGCTCGCCTGGCGATAGCCGAGGGCTTGGAGCACCGGCTCGGGCTCGCCGACGAGATAGACGTCGATCGCGTCGGCGTCGGTCGAGAGGTGAACGAAGCGCAGGCGCGGCTCGGTCAGCCCTCCACCGGTCTCGGTCCCAGTCTCGGTCTCGGTCCCAGTCTCGGTGCCCGGCCCGGTCTCGGTCATGTCGCCGTCACCATCACCAGTCTCGGTCATGTCGCCGTCACCATCACCGGTCTCGGTCATGTCGCCGTCGCCGGTCTCGG
>CBFGLP010000403.1:0-4747 GCA_965649595.1 uncultured Myxococcales bacterium
ACATCGGTTTGGTACCCCGCGAACATTCGAGCGGAGACAAGCAGTCTCGCGGCTCGATCACCAAGGCGGGCAAGCGGCGGGCGGGCCAACTGCCGAGCGTGATCGAGGCTGCCGACAAGGCCATGCGTCGACTCCACAAACGCTGGTGCACGATGAGCTCGCACAACAAGCCCAACCAGAAGATCGTGGTGGCGATCGCCCGCGAGCTGATCGGCTTCGTCTGGGCGGTCTGGGCCAACCCACCGGGCCTCGCCGAGTCGACGCAGGCCAAGCGAGGCGAGCCCAAGCGCTACGCGCTGAAGTCCGGCTGACCGAGCACATCGACCCCCCAGGCAACCAGATCCATCAGCCCGAGCGGAGACCTCATCCAGCATCTCGACACGACACCGAGAATTCAGGCCAACCCTTCTCGAGAACCGAAGCGGCGAATGAACGAGAATCCTACGGCAACGCGCCAGCTCCCTAGGTGGCGACCGCATCGGGTCGACCCACGAGAAGAGACAGCGCATGCCACCGACAGGACGTGGTCCTGCGGTTCTGCCTCCTCCGGGGTAATCCGCGGGCACTACCCCTTGACAGGGGGTCACTCCATATCAGCAGCGCGTATTCCGGCGAATGAACGGCGTTTACGGCGGGCCGAGAGATTCCGGGCACGGCCGGTACTCTTTCGCGGACGAACATGAGAATGTCTATTTCACCATCACCATGAGCGCGGTCCAGCCTCGACGCGGACCACCGCACGCCACGATAAGAGAATACCCGTGAACGGCCCCGATATCTTCTCTCCCGAGTACGCTGCCAACCCGTATCCCTTCTACAAGGAGATGCGCGACCATCATCCCCTGTACTTCCATGAGGGCGCCCAGAGTTATGTCGTCAGCCGTCACCAGGACATCGTCGACGTCCTGAAACACCCCGCGGCGTCCACCCAGAGCTACGCAGCCCAGCTCGAGCCTGTGTATGGATATACGATCCTGCAGATGGACGGCCGCGAGCACGCGCGCTACCGCAACCTGCTCAATCCTGCGTTCCGCGGCCCGGACTCGCGCGAGCGCTTCGTCGAGGTCATCGAGCGTAATGTTAGCGAGCTGATCGATCGCTTCCGCCACCGAGGGCGCGTGGACCTCGTGACCGAGTTCGCCGAGCTCCTGCCCATCCAGGTCATCGTGGACATGCTCGGCTTGCCCAAGGACGACGTTCGCCTGTTCCGCAAGTGGTATACGACCGCGATCGCGTTCTTCGGCAACTTCGCACGCGACCCCGAGGTCACGCGCGCGGCCGACTTAGCCAAACGGGAGGTGCGCGAATACCTGGCGCCCGTGCTCGCCGAACGGCGCGCGCACCCGGGCCCCGACCTGCTCTCGACCCTATGCAATGCGGAAGTGGACGGCGTGCGCATGGATGATGAGCAGCTGAGCGCCTTTGTCACGCTGCTCTTGACCGCGGGCGGTGAGACCACGGACAAGGCGATCGCCCTCGCGGTCAAGAATCTGATCGAGCACCCGGCGCAGATGATCCGGCTGCGAGCGGACCGTGGCCTGATCGACCGGGCCATCGCCGAGATGCTGCGCTACACCACACCGGGTCATCTGATCTCGCGGCTGGTGCTCGAGGATGTGCAGGTCAGCGGCGGGACGATCCCCGAGGGCTCCACGGTGCTGCTCCTGCTCGGCGCGGCCAACCGCGACGAACGCAGGTTCGAGGACCCGGACACGTTCGACATGTTCCGCGACGACCACGACCCGGAGCATGCGTTCATCGCCGCGGCCGGGCACGTGTCGTTTGGCCTGGGCCGCCACTTCTGCGTGGGCTCGCTGCTCGCGAAATACGAGCTCAGCGTGTCTCTCGACCAGCTCCTCGACGCCATGAACGATATCCGCTTCGAGGACGGCCCACCCGCGGAGCAAGGCATTTCAGTCCGCGGGCCCAAGAGCATGCCGCTCCTGTTTAGGCCAGGAACCCGCCAGTAGGATCTTCCAGCGTGCCGGACTCATCGGCCGCCAAGCGTCGGCATCGGCACGATCACTCGCACACCTCACTCGCGGCGATCGAGCAGCACTGCCCGTCGATCTCATAGGGACCGCACACGCTCCGGGGGGCCCAGAGGTAGTCCCCCATGCAATAGGTCCCGTCGGCGATGCAATTCCCATCGGGGCACAGCGACGCGCAGGTCTGACCCGGCTCGGGGTCGACGCAGCCGAGGTAGACCTCGGTCCAGCAGGGTCCGACGCCGCCTCGCTCGATCGAGCAGTCGGGGTGCTGCTCGAGGATCGAGGAGTCGGCCATGGTTACCGTGCAGTCGCCCACGGGTGGCAGATCGGGCTGTGGCGGCAGGTCGAGCTTGAGCTCGGGGATGTTATCGCCATCGCTCTCGTCTTCGCTGGTCGAGATCGTGGCCGAGTCGTCCGATGAGCCGCCGTCGTCGAGGCTCTCGTCTACGTCGTCGACCGAGCCTCCGCTACCGCTCGGCTCCGTCGTCACGCTCGCGTCGTCGTCGGCAGCCGACGAGCACCCGCAGGCGCTCATGACCGGGAGCACGAGCCCCAGGCTAGTGAACAGCTGGCCTCGCAACCTCGCGAAGGGTGTGGTTGGCACGGCTCAGGGTAACCCGGGCGCCCCCGTGCGACCATGCCCGCTGGCAATTCCGCAGCACGCAGGTCCGCGGATGTCGACCTCACTAGCAGGCGAGCGCTCGCGCGAGTAGGTCGATTCGACGATCGACCTATCGCGCAACGTCATCGTCGCGGCCCACCAACGCGGCTTGACGCCCCGATCCCCGCTCGCCAAGCTGATCACCAGCATGGATGAGTCGAAGCCACTTGTTGCCATCCTCGCCGAGCAGGCTCCCTCGCGGACCAAGCGTTCGTTGTACCCGGAGCCCTTCGCGTCGCTCATGCAAGCGCGCGAAAAGAAGCCGCTCGGCGACCTGTTTGGGCTGCGCAACTTCGGGGTCAACCTGACTCGGATCGCACCTGGGGGCATGTCGGCGCTGCGCCACGCTCACACTACGCAAGACGAGTTCATCTACGTGCTGGAGGGCAGCCCGGTGCTGATCACCGACGCCGGTGAGACGCCGCTGTGTCCGGGCATGTGCGCAGGCTTCAGGGCGGGGACTGGCGACGCGCATCACCTCGTCAATCGCTCGAACGAGGACGTCGTATACCTCGAGATCGGCGACCGCTCGCCAGGTGACGGGGCCAGCTACCCCGACGACGACATCCAGGCCGCGCTGGCCGAAGGCAAGTGGATCTTCTCGCACAAGGACGGCACGCCCTACCCGAGCACTTGAGGTAGCGTGATCGGGTCATGCCCGAACGAGCGCAGGGCGGCTGGCTCTCATCGGACGAGGCGTGCGAGATCCTCGGGGTCTCGCGTCGCACCCTCTACACCTACGTCAGTCGCGGCGCGATCCGACGAACCACGCGAGGTCGCGAGTCTCGCTATCTCGCCGAGGACGTCCGTCGCCTCGCCACTCGCAGCGCCGCTCGCCGTGGCCACGCACCAGTCGCTGCCGCGGCGCTGCGCTGGGGCGAACCGGTGCTCGACTCGGCGATCACCGACGTGAGCGGCGGGCGGCTCCGCTACCGCGGACACGAGCTCACGGGCTTGCTCGATCGCGGCGCGACCTTCGAGGAGGTCGCAGATATCCTGCTCGACGACGGTGGCGGGCCTTGGCCTGCGATCCCGAGCCGCACGATCGAAGCTAGCCTCCCCCCCGCGGGGCGCTTCGTGGCTGCCCTGCCCTCGCTGGTCATGCACACCAACTCGGGCGAGGTCTCTCCGCGCGCGCTGATCGTCGAGCTCGCCGCCCTGTTCGGGCCCGGCGAGGGCTCGCGGATCGCCGAACGCCTCGCTCGTGCGCTGCACCTGGCCAAGCCTGCACGAGCGGCAGTGGCGATCGACGCGGCCCTGGTGATCTCTGCCGATCACGAGCTCAACGTCTCGACCTTCGCGGCTCGCATCGCGGCCTCGGCGGGCGCCGAGCTCGGTGCTTGCGTCGGTGCTGCGCTGTGGGTGTTCACTGGTCCCCAACACGGGGGCTCGTGCGAGCGGGTCGAGCAGCTGCTGGATGCGGCTCCACGGCGACACCTGCCAGCCTGGGTCGCGCAGCGGCTGGCGAAGGGGCTGCGCTTACCAGGCTTTGGTCATCCGCTCTATCCGGCTGGTGATCCGCGAGGCTTCGCGCTGATCGAGCGCGCGCGGGCGAGCGCTGCCGAGCCCCGCGTGCTCGCGCACGCGATCGCGCTCGCCGATGCCGTGTTGGCGACGACTGGCCTGCACCCGACCCTCGACTTCGCCCTCGTCGCGCTCGCTCGCGCGATCGGGGCGGGACCGGGCAGCGCGATGGGTCTGTTCGCGCTCGGGCGCAGCGCGGGTTGGCTGGCTCACGCGCTCGAGCAGCGCTCGGCTGGCGCGCTGCTGCGGCCCCGCGCCCACTACATCGGCCCCTGATCGCGCTTGCCTGGCCCAGGCATCTCGGTCTCGTGCTCGTCGTGCGAAGCGATCGCCGCACGGGGACATGGAGCGACGATGACCACTAGCCGAATCTCCATCGCCGCGGTCTTTACGCTCGCCTGCGGAGCTCAGCCCATCGACCCCGGCACCGACGACGTCGGCGAGGCGACCAGCGATAGCACCGGCGACGGAGATACTACCGGCGACGGCGATACTACTACCGACGGCGATACCACCGGCGACGGCGATACTACTACCGACGGCGATACCACCGACGGCGATACTACCGGCG
>CBFGLP010000404.1:0-5981 GCA_965649595.1 uncultured Myxococcales bacterium
TTCGGTGTTGGTCGACCGTGAAGGGGCAATTGTCAACGCCTGCGGTCGACTTGGGAAGTACCTCGAGATCACCGCGTGGGGCCCGGCCGAGAACAACCTGATCCGGCTCGCGCGCGACCGGCTGCGCCTGCATCTGCGCGCCGCGCTCCACGTCGCTTGGACGGAGCGGCGCGAGGTCGTCATCCAGGACCTCCAGGTCGGCAGCGACGCAGAGCTTCAGTCCTTCGACCTCGTGGTCGAGCCCTTCGAGAGCGAGGACGCGGCGCTGCTCTTGGTCGTGTTCCGCAACCACGGCCCCGCGCGGCCCGGCGAGATCGGGGGCGAGGTCGTCCGATCGGGCTTCAACGAAGAGCTGCTCGCGATGAACGAGGAGCTGCAGTTGGCCAAGGACGAGCTGCAAGCCGAGCTCGAGGAGCTCGAGCGCGCGCGGGCGTGGGCGCTCGCGCGCCAGCGGCAGCAGGCTGCCATCGCCCGACTCGGCGCTCAGGTGCTCGCCGACGTCCAGCTCGGTCAGCTCTTCGACGAGGCGATGCAGATGGTCGCCGAGGTGGTCGGTACCGACTACTGCAAGGTGCTCGAGCTCGACCCCGAGAGCGGGCAGCTGCTGATGCGCAGCGGGATTGGCTGGACGCCGGGCTTGATCGGCCGGGCCAAGGTGCCGCCCGCTCCCGACTCGCAGGCCGGCTTCACGCTGACGCACGAGGGCGCGGTGATCGTCGAGGACTTCGCCCGCGAGCGTCGCTTCGTCGCGCCTGCGCTGCTGCGCGAGCATCGAGTCGTGAGCGGCATCAGCTGCACGATCCGCGATGCCACGCACGTGTTCGGGGTGCTCGGAGCCCACCACGGCGAGGCCCGAAGCTTCAGCCAGGACGACGCCAACTTCGTGGAGGCGGTCGCCAACGTGCTCGGCCACGCGGTCACCCGTCATCGCGTGCTGCGGCGCGTGACCGTCGAGCACGCGCTCAGCCAGCTGCTGGTCGACGCGCAGGACATCGAGCTCGTGGCTCCACGCATGCTCGAGATCCTGGCCCGCTCGCTCGACGCCACGGTCGCCGAGCTGTGGGTGCAAAAGGGTGCTCGGCTTCGACGCGAGCATGTCTTCGTGGTCGACGACGACGCGCAGGAGGCCGCCGCAGAGCTCGACATGGAGTTCGAGGTCGGCGTCGGGTTGGTCGGTAAGGCTTGGGCGGAGCAGCGGGCGCTGCAGTGGAGCGAGCTCGAGCGCTCGTCGTTTCGGCGCAAGCCGGCCGCGCGGAACCACGGGCTGACCAGCGGGCTCGCTCTGCCGATCACCTTCGAGGGCGAGACGCTCGCGCTGCTCTGCTTCCTCACCCGCGAGCGCGTGATGCTCGATACGGGCCTGCTAGAGAGCTTCGCCAGGATCAACCATGAGCTCTCGCTCTTCGTCCGACGGGTTCGGGCCGAGCAGCGGCTCAAGCATAGCGAGCAGCGATACCGGCAGATCTTCGAGAGCGTGGGGGTCTCGCTGTGGGAGCAGGACTTCTCCGAGGTGATCAATGCGCTCGACGAGCTGCGCTCGCAGGGGGTCAGTGACTTCGAGGCCTACCTCGACACGCACCCGGGCGCGGCCCACCAGCTGATCTCTCGCGTCCGCAAGCTCGACGTCAACCAGGCGACGCTGCGGATGTTCGGGGCCCGTGACAAGCAGGAGGTTCTCGACGAGCGCCGGCCTCGCTTCATCAGCCAGAGCCCGGCGTTGATGCGCGGCATCCTGCTGACGCTCGCGCGGGGTGAGCCGACCTTTCAGGGCGAGGTCCAGTTCCGCACGCTCGACGATCGCACGATCGACGTGGCGCTCGCGATCAGCTTCCCGCCGATCGCGCCGAGCTATCGCCGGGTGATCGTCTCGCTCACCGACATCAGCGAGATCAAGCGGACCGAGGCGGAGCTGCTGCGCGCTCACCAGGCGCTCTCGCTCGCGCAGCGAGCCAGCCGCAGCGGCGTGTTCGACTGGGACGTCCTGGCTGACCGGGTCTACTGGTCGCCCGAGTTCTACGAGGTGTTCGGCTTGCCGGCCTCGCAGGAGCCCTCGATCGAGGCGTGGCGGGCCCGCATTCACCCCGACGACCGCGAGCGCCTGGCCGACGAGCACGAGCGCATGTTGGCGCCCGGTGAGGCCAGCGAGTGGGGCTACGAGTTTCGTACCCACCACCCGGAGCTCGGCCTGTGCTGGATCCGTAGCCGAAGCAAGATCAAGCGGGACCCTCGAGGGCAGGTCCTGCGGGTCACTGGCCTCGCGTTGGACATCACCGAGACCAAGCAGATCGAGCAAGCGCTGCGCGAGTCCGACGAGCACAAGGACCGGTTCTTGGCGATGCTCGGGCACGAGCTGCGCAACCCGGTCTCGGCGGTCCAGAGCGCGGCCGAGGTGCTGCGCCTGATGCCCTCGCTCGATCTTCAGATCGACCGCGCCCAGCAGGTCATCAACCGCCAGACCCACCACATGAGCCGGTTGATCGACGGCCTGCTGGATGTCTCGCGGATCGCTCGCAACAAGATGCGGCTCGAGCTCGCCCACGTGGATCTGCGCGAGCGAGTCGAGCACCTGCTGCACGACCGCGGTGATCTGGTCCGCGCGCGTGGGCTCGTGCTCGACGCTCGGCTGGCGGACGAGCCCTGTTGGGTCGAGGGCGACCCGACCAGGCTGTTCCAGGTCATCGACAACTTGGTCAGCAACGCGATCAAGTTCACTGACCCGCCGGGCACGATCACGATCGAGCTGCGCCCTGCGGGCGGCGACGTCGAGCTGGTCGTGTCCGACACCGGCATCGGCATCGACGATGAGGTCCGCAAGCACATGTTCTTGCCCTTCCGCCAGGCCGACCAGAACATCGACCGCGCCGCGGGTGGGCTCGGGCTCGGGCTCGCGCTGGTCAAGGGCCTCACCGAGCTGCACCAGGGCAGCGTCGAGGCCCACAGCCGGGGACGTGGGTATGGCTCGAGCTTCGTCGTGCGTCTGCCGAGGGTCGATCCGCCAGCGCTCGTCGAGCCGCGAGCGAAGCCGACGAAGGGACCGGTGCTCGCGCGGGAGATCCTGATCGTCGAGGATAACCGCGACGCGGCCGAGATGCTCTGCGATCTGCTGACGCTGCTCGGACACCGCGTGCGGGTCAGCCACGATGGTCAGGACGCGCTCACGAGCGCGTCCGAGCGGGCGCCTGACCTGGTGTTCTGTGACATCGGTCTTCCGGGCGAGCTCGATGGCTATCAGGTCGCGCGGCGCTTCCGCGCGGCGCCGCGGCTGCGCGACGTGCAGTTGATCGCGCTGACTGGCTATGGCTTGCCGGAGGACGCCGAGGAGGCGCTCGCGGCTGGCTTCGACGCGCACCTGCGCAAGCCGATCGACCTCCCGACGATCGAGGCGCTGATGACCGCTCCACCGCGAAGGGCTTAGTCGGCCCGTCCGGGCCGAAGGGCTTAGTCGGCCCGTCCGGGCCGAAGGGCTTAGTCGGCCCGTCCGGGCCGAAGGGCTTGATCTACTTCTTGCCCTTGCGCTCGCGCTCGGCCGGCGAGCTCGGCAGCGTGCCGGGGGCCTTCTCGGTCTCGATCGGCTCGAGCCGTCCGGTCGCGTACTCGAGCCGGAGGCTGGCGATCAGCAGATCGATCCGCGTGTTGATCGCCCGCAGCGACGCGTCGACTCGCTCGTACTCGGCGTCGAGGATGTCGGTCGTGGTCGCGTCGCCGACCTGGAAGAGATCGACGGCCACCCGATAGCCCTCGGCCGCCGACTCGTTGGCGCGCTGGATGTACTCGAGCTCGGCCTGCGCGCTCTGACGAGCGGCCCAGGCCGCGGCGACCTCCATCGAGACTCCGCGCCGGATCATCTCCTCTTGCGCGTCGAGCTGGCGACGCGTGGCCTCGAGCTCGTCGACCTGCGCGCTGGTCAGCAGCGCGGCGTCGAGCGACCAGCTCAAGCGCAGGCCAGCGCTCCACGACCCATTCCAGACCTGCTCCATCGGGAAGAAGCGCTGGTTGGGGTTTGCGTAGGTCGCCTCGGCGAAGCCGTCGAGCCGCGGGTAGTAGCCGGCGCGGGTGGTCTTGATGCCCTGATCGAGGGCGAGGCGGCTGCTCTGGATTGCCTTGACCTCGAGCCGCTCCTGCTTGGCCTCGTCGATCAGCGCCTCGAGGTCGTCGCTCTGCGCCATCACGGGCGCCGGCCCGAGCACGTCCTCGCCGATCGTGTAGTTCTGGAACTCTTCCTCACCCATCATCAGGGCGAGGCTCTGGGCCGCGAGCTCGCGGTAGTTCTCGGCCTTGATCTTGGCCGCGGTCAAGGTCGCGACCGCGGCGTCGAGCCGCATCACGTCGGCCTTCGAGGCCACGCCCGCGTCGAAGGCCGCCTGCGCGTCCTCGAGCCGCGCCTGCGTGCGCAAGAGCGACTCTTCGATCGCTACCACGCTGGCGATCCCGCGGATCCAATCGTAGTAGGCCACGCGCGCGTCGGTCTGAACGGTCAGCAGCTCGGCCTCGGTCGCGTACTCGGTCGCGCGGATCTGTGCTTGGCTGGCCTTCTTGGCGGTCGGCAGGCGGGCGATGTAATCCGAGATCGGGACGTTGAGCTGGGCCTGCAAGGTGAAGGCGTTGAGCGGCGGCGGCTGAATGTCGAACTCGAGCGGGAACGCGCCGACCGGCACACCGCCGGTATCGATCACGCACTGGAAGATGCTACCCGGCTCGCAGGGTCCGAGGCTCAGCGGGCCCTCGTTGAGCGCTCCGACGATGTAGCCGCCACCGCCGGTGTCGAAGTTGTAGGACGCCCGCGAGAGCCGGGTGTACGTGAAGCTGGCCGAGATCTGCGGCATGAACTGATAGATGGTCTGATCGAGCTCGGCCTCGGCGATGGCCTTCTCAGCCTGCTTGCTAGCGATCGCTGGTGAGGCCTCGACCGCGCGGCGAGCCACCTCGTCGCTGGTCAGGCCACCGGGCTGCGCCTGCAGGGCCATGACGAAGGGATCCTTGAAGTCCGCCACCTCGGGCGGAGCCGCGGGACCCTCGACAGTCGCCTCGGGGTCGGCCGGAGGCTGGTCGACTGGCGGAGGTGCGGCGAGCAGCATGCTCGGGAGTCCGACGAGGGCGAACAACGAAAGGGCAGGGGCGAGTGCACGCATGCGATTCATCGCGGGTTCCGACGGCGGGGTAGCAAGGGTCGTGCCGCGGCTGGGGGCGAGCCCCCAGCCCGAGAGACACGTAGAGATGCGAGCGAGTGAGCTGTAGGTCGAAGGACCGACGGGGCCTGTCGGCATTCCGTCGGCTTGGCCCGTGGACGAAGCCGCTCAGCCTTCGGCCGAGGGATGCTCGTCGGGCTCGCGCCCGGCGAGCTGGATCCACACGCCGGACAGCCGACCGATCACCCGCTCGGAGAGCAGGTACACGGAGGGGATCACGATCAGCGTGAGGACCGTGGAGGTGATCATGCCTCCGATCACGCAGACGGCCATTGGCGCCCGCGTCTCGCCACCTTCGGAGACAGCGAACGCGATCGGCAGCATGCCGATGATCGTCGCCGCGGCGGTCATCAAGATCGGCCGCAGGCGCACGCGCCCGGCCTGGACCAGCGCGTCCTCGAGGTTGGCGCCTTGCTGGCGCTCGGCGTTGGCGAAGTCGACCAGCAGGATCGCTGTCTTGGTCACCAGGCCCATCAACATGATGATGCCGATGAAGCTGAAGATGTTGAGGGTCATGCCCGAGATCCAGATCCCGCCGAACGCTCCGATCACCGAGAGCGGCAGCGAGACCATGATCACCAGCGGCTGCGCGAGGCTGTCGAACTGCGCGGCGAGGATCATGTAGACGAGGATCGCCGCGAGCCCGAGCACCGCGAGCATCGCCGTGAACGACTCCTCCATCATCTCGGCGTTGCCGATCCACGCGGTGTCGAACTCCGGAGGCACCACTTCCTTGGCCTTGGCCTCGACGATCTGCGCGGCCTCGCCGAGCGGGAGCCCGTCGAGATCGGCGAG
>CBFGLP010000405.1:0-10459 GCA_965649595.1 uncultured Myxococcales bacterium
GAGGTCGTGTTCGACAAGCCGATCACGCTCGACATCGAGGTTCCGAAGCGCCCAGCAGCTCGCCCGTGGACGCCAGCGAAGGGCAAGATATCGATGCAGGACGTGCGCGCCGAGCTGGGCATCCAGCACACGACCGAGGCCTACGGTGCCCACGCGCTGCCCTTCATCATGGAGCCCGAAGAAGAGGGTCCGCTCTCGGAGGACGGGCCGGACACCAAGCCCTTCTTCTGGTGGCCCAATGACAGTACGCCGGTGCTCGTGATGCTGCAGCGGCAGAAGCTCGGCAAAATGCGCTTCCTCGGCGTGATCTTGGCGCGCAAGACCGACGCGGGCTGGCGGGCGACGAACCTCGAGGTGGTGACCTCCAAGCTGGATCCGTCCAGCAGCAACGCGGAGCTGGAGTCGGCCGTCGCGTTCCGATCCGACGGTCTAGAGCTGTTCACCCTCGCCCAGCTCGCGTTCGACGGCGAGCCGCTCGACCGCTACTTGTGCAGGATTCGTTGGGAGCAAGGCAAGCTCGCGCGGGCCTGCGTCGATAAATGGACGCCCGCGTTCGACCTCTGAGCCGGGGGACACCAACCCCCGGTGATGGGCATCGCAGGCGCTGGGAGAATCCGCGTTCTCTCGCGGGATTACGCAGGTCCCCAAGCCGACCCGCGTTCGCGTTATGAGATCGCATGACCATGAAGCTAGCGACAGACTGGCTCTCGATTGGACCGCTGGTCGGGTTCACGAATCAGCACTCGACCCGAATCGTCGCGAAGCCGCTCGAGCACAGCGAGGGCCCCTTCGAGCTGCGGCTCGCGCGGACCTCTGGTCGACCCAGCTTCGATGCCGAGGTCGGCGCGTTCGAGTTCGAGCCCAGCGAGCTCGCGGAGTCGGTCCGCAAGCTCGCGCCGACGCGCAGCGGTGAGTTTGGCACCTTGGTGTTCGAGGTCGATGACCTACAGGCCGGCGCCCGCTACTTCTACGAGGTCGTGCCGGTCGGGGCCGGGAGTCACGAGGGCGGGTTCGCGTCGGATCGGCCCTTCTCGTTCCGCACGCTGCCGGAGCAGATCACCGACGTCCGGTTCAGCTTCCACTCGTGCAACGGCCTGCACAAGCCGCCGCGCGGCGGCAAGCCGGCGGCGATGTGGACCCGGCTCTTGGCCGAGGTGATGCGGCGCGAGCAAGTCCACGTCGCGATCCTCGGTGGTGACCAGATCTACGCCGACGTGATCCGGGAGAAGTGGCTGCGCCGCTGGGAGCCGGACTTCGACCCCTACGCCGAGCGGGTGTTCGACTGGTCGGGCGCCAAGGCGTGTCGGGCGTTCCTCGAGGATCTGCCGCGCCGCTACGAGCAGATCTACAAGGCATTCTGGCGGCGACCAGAGATCCGCGCGTTCATGGGCCACATACCCTGCGTCGCGACCTGGGACGATCACGAGATCTACGACGGCTGGGGGTCGCACGGGAACGAGCACCTGCCGGCCCAGCAGGCGTTCTTCAAGGCCGCGTCGCGCAGCTTCGACGCGTTTCAGCACGCGCTCAATCCAAGCGCGACGTTCAGCTCCGAGGCCGCGCAGCATCGCGCCGGGCACCGGGCGTTCTCGTTTCGGATCGGCGACACGGCGTTCGTGGTGACCGACTCCCGCTCGGCTCGCAACATCGCGTCGAGCGATCCTTCGGCCTTGCTCGGGTCCGCGCAGTGGGCCTGGCTGGACGCCGAGCTCGACGCGCTCGAGCAGGCGCCACCGCGGCAGCTCGTGGTCGTGACCGCGGTCCCGGTCGTGCACATGAGCGGCGCGCTCGAGGCCGTGGTGCCAGGCTCGGCCGAGCTGCACGACGACGTGCTCGATCACTGGTCGAGCCGGCCGAACCTCGCCGATCAGGGGCGCCTGCTCGGTCGGCTCTTTCAGGTCCGCAGGGCGACCGGCTGCAACGTGCTGCTGCTCGGCGGGGACGTCCACGTCGCCACGGTCGGCCGGATCGTCAGCCGCGAGAGCCGGTTCCTGCTCCCCAACGAGGCAGAGGCTTGCATCCACCAGGGGGTGTCCTCGGCGATCGCCTACGAGTCGCCCCAGGGCTTCACCGCTCGGCTGCTCGCGGGGCTGATCCGGCGCGAGCACCCGCTGCGTGGCCCCTTCGTGGGTCGGGTCGACGAGGTCGTGACCAGCCGCAACTTCTCGATCATCGACGCCTCTGGGCGCGAGAATCGAACCATGCGGTTCACGCTCTACAGCGAGCAGCGAGACGTTCCCGACCAGTACTACTTCGGCTTGCACGGGCAGTGAGGCTCGCCCCCACGGCCGGCGTCGATGCTCTACAATGCCGGCGATGCTCGACCACGCGATCGTGATGGGCGGAAGCGTTGCCGGCCTGTGTGCGGCTGCTGCCCTCGCCGAAGTCGCCAAGTCCGTGACCTTGCTCGAACGCGACGCTCGGCCCGAGGGCACGAGCGCACGCAAGGGCACACCGCAGTGCCACCACGCGCACGTGCTGCTCAACCTCGGCCAGCGCTCGCTGGAGAGCCTCGCCCCGGGTCTGCTCGACGAGCTCGAGCGGCGCGGAGCGGTGGTCGGCGACGTCGGCGAGAACTTTCGCTGGTTCGTCTACGGCGCTTGGAAGCCAATCTTCACCAAGGGGCTAGCGGTTCACATCCAGTCGCGGCCGATGCTCGAGGCGAGCCTGCGCGACATCATCGCTCGCCACGAGCGGATCGAGCTTCGCTTTGCCACGCCGATCGACGAGCCAATCTTCGATCAGTCGAGCGGACGAGTCCGCGGGGTCCGGCTCGAGGACGGCAGCGAGCTGCCGGCCGACATGGTCGTCGACGCGACCGGCCGCGGATCGAAGACCCCCAAGTGGCTGGAGCAGTGGGGCTACCAGCGGCCAGCCCAGCAGAGCGTCGAGGTCGGGTTGGCCTACGTGAGTGGGTTGTTCGAGATCCCGGCCGGAGCGAGTCCGCCAGCCGACGCCCTGCTGATCTATCCCAACGCCCCCGAGCTCAAGCGGGGTGGGGCGGCCTTCCATGTCGAGGGGGACCGCTGGTTGGTGACCTTGTTTGGCTACCACGGTGACCACGCGCCGACCGATCTCGACGGCTTTCGTGCCTGGGCAGGCACGCTGGCCGAGCCGGAGATCCAGCGCGCGATCGTGGCCGGGACGCTGACCGGTGAGCTGCGCAAGTTCACCTACCCCAAGCAGGTGCGGAACCTGTACGAGAGGCTGTCGCGCATGCCCGAGGGCTACATCGTGATCGGCGACGCCGTCTGCAGCTTCGATCCGGTGTTCGGACAAGGGATGTCGGTCGCGGCCGCGGAGGGGGTGGTCCTGCGGGAGCTGCTGCGCCGAGGCAAGCTCCAGCCCAAGGCGATCCACAAGGCGCTGGCGAAGGTTGTCGATGATCCGTGGCAGCTCGCGACGACCGAGGCCTATCGGTGGGCGGAGACGACCGGCTACAAGCCAGCGGGGGTCGGGTTCCTGCACCGGTTCACGCAGCGGGTCCACGAGGTCGCGGCCGGCGACACGGATGTGTACAGCGCGTTCTTGGACGTCGTGCAGCTGGATAAGCGGCCGACCTCGTTGTTCGCGCTGAAGGTGCTGCGCAAGCTGCTGCGGGGGCCGATCAAGGCGACGCAGTAGCTTCGGTGGGCGCTGGATGTCTGGCGCACGAAGGCAATCGCGACCTGCCCGCGGCCATGAGGTCGCCTCTCGCCACTGGGGTGGGTCGGTTCGATTGCTAAGATCCTGGTGATGCTCGATCACGCAATCGTGATGGGCGGAAGCATCGCCGGGCTGTGCGCGGCTGCGGCTCTGGCCGGAGTCTCGCAATCCGTGACTCTGCTCGAGCGAGACGCTCGGCCCGAAGGCCCGAGCGCGCGCAAGGGCACACCGCAATGCCGTCACGTTCACGTCCTGCTCAATCTCGGTCAGCGTTCGTTCGAGCGCCTGGTCCCGGGTCTGCTCGACGAGCTGTGCGAGCGCGGGGCCATTCGAGTGGACATCGGCGAGGAGCTGCATTGGTTCATCTACGGCTCCTGGAAGCCGCGCTTCACCAAGGGTGTGCGGATCTGCTTGCAGACGCGGCCCTTCCTCGAGGCTGGGCTGCGCGATCGTATTGCGCAAGACGAGCGGATCACCCTGCGCTTCGGCACGGCGATCGACGAGCCGATTTTCGACGCGGCGAGCAGGACGGTCCGTGGCGTCAAGCTCGAGGATGGCAGCGAGCTCTCGGGCGACTTCGTCGTCGATGCGACCGGGCGGGGCTCGAAGAGCCCCAAATGGCTGGAGAAGTGGGGATTTCGACGTCCGGTCCAGCAAGTGGTCGAGGTTGGCCTCGCGTACGTCAGCGGGCTGTTCGAGAGCTCGCACGACGCCGCGCTCGCGACCAGCAACGCCGTGTTGATCTATCCCGAGCCGCCCGAGCTCGCGCGCGGCGGAGTGGCATTTCACGTCGAAGGCGATCGCTGGTTGGTGACCTTGTTCGGCTACCACGGCGAGCATGCGCCGACCGAGCTGGCGGGCTTTCGGGCGTGGGCGGGGACGCTGGCGGAGAAGGACATCCAGCGAGCCGTCGAGAGGTGGACGCTGATTGGCAAGCTGCACAAGTTCACCTACCCCAGGCAGGTCCGGAACCTCTACGAGAGGCTGCCGCAGCTGCCGGCGCGCTATGTGGTGATCGGGGACGCGCTGTGCAGCTTCGACCCGGTGTTCGGTCAAGGGATGTCGGTCGCGGCCAGTGATGCGGATGTGTACAGCGCATTCTTGGATGTCCTGCAACTCGACAAGCGCCCGACGTCCTTGTTTGCTCCAAAGCTGCTGCGCAAGGTGTTGTGGGGGCCAAGCAAGGCCGCACAGTGAGATCGGCAGGGCGCTCGTCACCGCTGCGAGACGCGCGGGGGAGGTGATGAATTTCGCGCGGAGCCTTCGTGCAGGTTCGGGTGACGAACATGTCGAGAGCTGGACATCCACGAGCATGCAAGGGGTACCTCGGGGGTTGTCCACGGTTGTGTTCGTGACCTTCTCGTCTGCGCTGTTCGTGCTCTCGTGCACCGATGACGCCGGGCAAGACGGATCTAGCGAAGGTCCCGCTACCGCCGACGAGGCGGATGATGGGGAGGAGAGCGAGAGCGAGGGCGATGGAGACGGAGACGGCGATGGGACCAATGACGCGACCGGTGATGAGGACGGTGGCGTGCCCCAGGACTGCGATCCCTGGCTGCAGGATTGCCCCGAGGGCGAAAAGTGCGTGGTCGCGCTGGTCGACGATTGGTTCAACAAGTGCGTGCCCGTGCTCGGCGACGGACAGGCCGGCGAGCCGTGCACCTACGCTGGCCTCGCGGAGGCGACCGACGACTGCGGCCCCGACAGCTACTGCTGGAACAGCGCGTGGGTGGAGAATCTCGGCGGCTCCGTGGGGCTCTGCACGCCCTTTTGTCAGGGGACGCCGGACGAGCCGTCCTGCCCGGCGGGTAGGACCTGCGTCATGGACGATCCGCCGGAGGGGCCGCCGATGATCAACATGTGTGTCGAGGGCTGCAATCCGATCGCGCAAGACTGCGCCGACGAGCCACACGATGAGATCGGCTGCTACACCGCCGGCGAGGCGTTCTTTTGTGCGGCGTCGACCCTCGACATTCCGATCGGCGAGCCCTGCGACTACATCAACGATTGTGTGCCGGGCAGCATGTGCGTGCCCGGCGAGTCGTTGCCGAGCTGCGCGGGGGAGGGCTGCTGCACGACCTTTTGTGATCTCACGATCCGTGTTGGTGAGCAGTGCGGCGAGCTACCCGGCACCCACTGCGAGCCGCTCTACGAGCAGGGGATGGCGCCCTTCGGGTTCGAGAGCGTCGGCGTCTGCCAGCTCTGACAGCGTAATTCATCAATCTACATCGGGGTGCCGTGGGTGCCGCCGCGGGATTCGAACCACGAATTCGGTCCCGCGGTTGCGGCCCGCGCTGTAGACCTCGATGGTTCCTCCGTGCAGCTCGACGATGCCTTTGGTGATGGCGAGCCCCAGCCCGAGGCCGCCGGCCGAGCGCGCGATGCCCTGGGGAGCCTGCTGAAAGGGTTGAAACAGGCGGCGTTGAAACTCGGCGTCGATACCGATACCAGTGTCGATGATTCGCACTCGGATGTGCTCGCCTTCGGCCTGCGCTCGGATCGTCACGATCCCACCCGGATCCGTGTACTTGATCGCGTTGCTGAGCAGATTGTCGAACACCTGTGCCAGCCGTACTGCGTCACCCTCGACCCAGAGCGGCTCGTCCGGTAGATCGACCCGCGCTTCGAGCCCACGTTGGACTAGCTGGTAGCGGCGGTCCTCGAGCACGTTGTGGAGCACGTCGACGACGTTGATCGATGTCCGGGACACGAGCAGCTTGCCGCGGGAGATTCGTGAGACGTCGAGCAGGTCGTCGAGGAGCCGGGCGATATGGCTGCTCTGGCGAGCGAGCACGGTCTGGAGCCGGCGCAGCGCCGCGTCGCGCCGGGCAGTCTCGAGCCCGAGCAGATCGGTGGCCGAGTGGATCGCGGCGATCGGGTTGCGCAGCTCATGGCCGAGCGTGGCCAGGAAGTCGTCCTTTTGCCGATCCGACTCGCGCAGCGCGGCCTCGATGGCCTTGCGCGCGTCGATGTCCTCGACGATGGCGACGCCGTACTCCGGAGCGCCCTTGTCCGAGTAGATCAACGACCCGGTCACGTTGGCCCACACGAGCGAGCCGTCCTTGCGAATGTAGCGTTTCTCGAGCGAGAAGCTGCGCGACGGGCCATGCAAGATCGCACACAAGCGCTCGATGTCACGCGAGACATCATCGGGATGCGTGATGTCCTGGAAGGTCTTGGCCAGCAACTCCTCGCGCTCGTAGCCGACGATTGCGACGAAGCGATCGTTGAGATGCAGGAAGCGGCCGTCGATGTCGACCAGGGCGATGCCGACGGCCGCGTTGTCGAAGGTGGCGCGGAAGCGCCGCTCGTTCTCGGCCAGCGCCAGCTTGGCTTGCTCGCGCTCGCTGATGTCGCGAGAGATGACGAGCACCGAGTGAACCTGCCCGTCGGGGCCGAGCTCGGGCACCATGCGGCTCTCGAACTGGCCCATGCCCCGCGGTCCCGGGACCCGAATCTCGACGTCGAGCGGACGTCGGTCCTGGAACACGCGCTCGATCGCGTGATGGAATGGCGCGGCGATCTCGGGCGGGAGACCGAGCTCGAAGTTCGTGGCGCCGACGAATCGCTCGACCGGGATGCCGGTCGCTCGCTCGGCGGCCTTGTTCACGAACAGGTAACGTTCCTGGCGATCGAAGCGTGCGATGATGTCGGGGGCGTTGTTGGCCAGCGTCCGGAACTGCTGCTCGTTTTGCCGTGATTGAGCAGCGAGGTGCTCGAAGCGACGGCGCGTTCGGACCTTGTCCGTGATGTCGACGCCGATCGTGGCGATCGCCACGACTCGTCCGTCCTCGTCGATCGGCAGACTGGTGAGCTGGTAGAACATGCCCCCGCGATCGCCGTGGCGCTGATCGTCGTCGTGTGGTGCGAGAGCGACGCGATACTCGACTTCGACGCAGGGCTCGCCGGTCGTATACACGCGCGTCAGCAATCGCAATATTGGGTCGTCATCGGTCAGCTCGGAGTAGGCCGCGCAATACGGCTTGCCGACGAGATCCCTACCGCCCGTAATTTGCTCGTAGATGGGGTTGGCTAGCTCGAATACAAACTCCGGTCCGCTCACGATCGCCACGGCCGCCGGTGCTTGCATGAAAAGCGCATATAGAGCCGATTCACAGTCGAGCTCTTGCTCGGGCTGTGCTCCGGAGCGCCGGGCTCGCGCTCGCGCTCGTACCGATAGCTCGTCCGCTCCCCGCGCGCCGAGCATCGCGTCGGTGGCTCCCGCGAGCAGCGCTGCGGACAGCTCACGGTCATTAGCGACAATCGCGAGGATCGGCAGCATCGTACCCCAGCGCTGGCGGAGCGACGCGAGCAGCGAATCCAGCTCGTCGCGCCAGCGCAGCACGAGCAGATCGGGCAGCTGCGACGGGCAAAGCTCGAGCAGGCGATCCGCCAATTCGGGCGCGTCGAGCTGATTGATGATGAAGTTTGGCTGGAGAGCTCGGACCAGCGCAGGTGCTTCGGCCAAGGCGTCTGGGGCGACCCAGACGGTGGGACGGCTGTGGCCGTGCATGGGTGATTTCGTAACCTACTATACGGATTGTTCCATCGTTGGGCTCGTCATTCGGGCCTCCCGTCTTCTTCGAGCAGGTCATCGTTGTCGAGCGCAGCTCGCTCCTCGACCACGCGCTGCTCGAGGTGGCGATCTGGTGACACGTCGCGTGCCTCCGAGGACGCCGGGGCCGGCGTTTGTTGTGCAGGCTGCTCCGGCGCGGATTCCAGGGCACGGATCCGGAAGGTCGGCTCGGGTACGTCGATGCCCGCACGATCGAACGCGCACTTGATGAGCCGCTTGGCCTCCGACGAGACCTTGAGCCAGTCCGCGTCGCGCTGATTGATCCAGCCCGCGACGCTGACGATCATCGTCGAGTCGCCGAAGCGCTCGATCAAGCAAGCCGGCCTCGGCTCTCGCAGCACGCCAGGGATCGCTAGCAGGGTCGCGACCGCGAGCTCCTGCACGCGCACGAGGTCTGCCTCGTGCGCGACCCTGAGCTCGAACGAGAAGCGCCGCTGCGGGTTACGGCTGAAGTTGACGATCGTGGCGTGGAACACGGTCGCGTTGGGGATCCGGACGTGGTTGCCGTCGAGCGTGATCAGCACGGTCGCGCGCGAGGTCAAGCGGACCACCCGTCCCTCGTGATCGCCGATCCGCACCAAGTCCTGCGGCGCGAAGGGCTGGCGGACGCTCAGCAGCACCGACGCGATGTAGTTCTCGGCCATGTCCTTGAACGCGAAGCCGAGCGCGATACCGACGATACCCGCGGTGCCGAGCAAGGCGCCGAGCAGCCCGGTCGCACCGAGCAGCTCGAGCGCGATCACGACGCCGATGATGATGATCCCGGTCCGCACGACCTGGCCGAGCAGCTCGCGGGCGAAGCTGCTGGATCCGCCACGTCGACGGCTGCGGCGTGCGAGCCAGCGCGCGAGCAGCCAGAACGCCACGATCACGGCGGCCGCGATCAGCAGCAGCGGCACGTAGGTCAGCCAGCCACGGGTTCGCTCGCGCAGCTCGTCGAGCACCGGCTGGAGGCGGCGCTCGATCTCGGCCTCTTGCTCGATCACGTTGTCGACCGCGGCGACACCTTCGACTCGGTGGGCGATCGTCTCGGCCTCGCGGGCAGCCTCGAGCGAGAGCACGCGCCCGCGCAGGTGCACGACGCCGGCCCGGACCTCGACCTCGACTCCCGCGAGCGGCTCGAGCTGGGCATAGATCGAGTGCAGGCGCTGCGCGATCGCCTGGTCGGTCTCTGGTCGGGTTTGCAGATCGATCGGTCCGAGCGCTGGCTCGGGTTGCTCGGGGGGCGCTGCGGCGAGCGGGGCCGTGAACGCGAGCACGAGCGTCGCCACGAGCGCGGCGAGCCAGCGCGGAGACTGGCGGGTCTGGCTGCGGAGCACGGCGGCAGGATTTCACGAGCGCGTCCGTCTGCACCCGAGCCCGCGCCTGCGCCAGTGCAGGTGCCCGTGGCATTTGCGGGACCTACTCGCGAGCGTGCGTCGTTCGAGCGCCTCTTGGCCCTCGCTGACTACTCGGCGGTGGGCGGCTGACGGATCTTGTTGGGCGGGAGCACGCGCCCGTCCTCGTCGATCGTCTTCCAAAAGCGCGGCCAGTCCGGGATCTCGACCAGGCTCGGCAGCACCTCGTCCCAGTTGTGCGGGTAGGTTCGCTTGAGGAATTCGATCATCGCGCGAGGGCTGGGCGCCTCGACCCAGTGAGGTTCGAGCGGCGGGAACTCGTAGCGATACTTGCGAAGCTCGGCCATCAGGTGTGCTCCTGATCCCAGAGGACCTCGGCGTAGCCGAGCTGGTTGGCGACGGCGCGCGCGACCACGAACAGCCAGTCGCTGAGGCGGTTGAGGTACACGCGGGCCTCGCTGCGCACGGGCTCGAGCTTGGCCAAGCCGACGACCTCGCGCTCGGCTCGGCGGCAGACCGTGCGGGCGAGGTGGGCCGCCGTACCGGTCGGGCCACCGCCGGGCAGGATGAAGCTGCGCAGGGGCTCGAGCGCCTCGTTGTAGCGATCGATCGAGCGCTCGAGCGCGTCGATGTGACGCTGCTCGATCTTCAGCCGGGCGCCGCCGCTCGCGGCCTCGGGCATGGCCAGCTCGGCGCCGAGGTTGAACAGCTCCTGCTGGATGCGGCCGAGCTCGGCGGCGAGGGTGGCGACGAATTCGACCGACTGACCTGGGCCCGAGCGTTGTGGCTCGCGGCCGAGCTCGAGCCGGACGAGGCCGATCGTGGCGTTGAGCTCGTCGACCTCACCGTAGGCACGCACGCGTGGCGAGTCTTTGGGCACGGTGTCGCCGTTGGCGAGCAT